>NZ_JBHJQP010000005.1:0-98335 GCF_042262625.1 Streptomyces sp. NPDC056347
ACGGAGCCGCGGCGGCCACAGGCCCCGGGGCGGGCGGCTCCGCCCCGGCGAGCCGCTCCCGCAGCCCGCCCGCCCGGCGCCGCGCGTCGCGCACCGTGAGCGGCAGCGGCTCCCAGCCCGCCAGCCGCCCCAGGGCCACGACCGGCGGATGCACCGGGGAGACCGCCATCACGTCCGCGGGCGCGCCCATCACCGGGGCGGCGCCCCGCGACGGCAGCAGCACCACCTGGTCCGCGTACTGCACCACCCGCTCCAGCCGGTGCTCCGCCATCAGGACCGTCGTCCCCAGGTCGTGCACCAGCCGCTGCAGCACGGCCAGCACCTCCTCGGCCGCCGCCGGGTCCAGCGCGGACGTCGGCTCGTCCAGGACCAGGACCTTGGGGTGCGGGGTGAGCACCGAACCGATCGCGACCCGCTGCTGCTGGCCGCCGGAGAGCGTGGCGATCGGCCGGTCGCGCAGCTCGGCCAGGCCCAGCAGGTCCAGGGTCTCCTCGACCCTGCGCCGCATCACGTCCGGGGCCAGGCCCAGCGACTCCATGCCGTACGCCAGCTCGTCCTCGACCGTGTCGGTGACGAAGTGGGAGAGCGGGTCCTGGCCCACCGTGCCCACCAGATCGGCCAGCTCGCGCGGCCGGTGGGTACGGGTGTCGCGCCCGTCGACCGTGACCCGGCCGCCCAGCGTGCCGCCGGTGAAATGCGGCACCAGACCGGAGACCGTGCCCAGCAGGGTCGACTTGCCGACCCCGGACGGGCCGACCAGCAGCACCAGCTCACCCTCCGGGACGGTCAGATCGACCCCCGACAGGGTGGGGCGCTCCTCCTCTTCGTAACGTACCGAGACCTGCTCGAACCGGATCACCGCAACTCCTTGGAACGCGGACCGCCCACCACCGGCGGGGCCGGGGCCACCACCGCGGGCAGCAGCCCGATCAGCACCGCCGCGGCGGGCCACAACGGCAGCACCGGCGCGACCAGCGGCACCACACCCGGGTGCAGCGCCTCCCCGTCGACGGCGCCCGCCCAGATCATCGACACCGCCACCACGACCCCCGACCCCGCCACCAGCCAGGCCCGCACACCCCACCGGTCGGGCCGGTAGCGGGTACGGACCGAACGCGCCCCGCCGAGCCGCAGCCCGGCCATCGCCGCGACCAGCCCGACGACCACCAGCGGCAGCCCGTACACCGCACCCTGCGCGGCCAGCAGCCCGTACGTGCCGGCGCAGACCCCCAGCAGCCCGCCGAGGGTCAGCACGTTCGTGGTGTGCCGGACGGCGCGCGGAACCCGGGCGGTGCGCCCGTACCCGCGCGCATCCATCGACGCCGCCAGCGCCACCGAGCGCTCCAGCGCGCCCTCCAGCACCGGCAGCCCGATCTGGAGGACCGCCTTGATCCCCCCGGTCGGACGGCCCCGCAGCCGGCGGGCGGTACGCAGCCGCAGCACATCGGCGACCATGTTCGGGGCGAACGTCATCGCCACGACCACCGCCACCCCCGCCTCGTACAGCGCGCCCGGCAGCGACTTCAGCAGCCGGGCCGGGTTGGCCAGCGAGTTCGCCGCACCGACGCAGATCAGCAGCGCGGCCAGCTTCGCCCCGTCGTACAGGGCGAACACCAGCTGCTCCACGGTGACCCGGCCACCGAGCCGGATGCCCTGCGCCCAGTCGGGCAGCGGCACCTCGGGGAGCGTGAACAGCACATGCGTACCGGGGATCGGCGAACCGAGGAACGCCGAGAAGACCAGCCGCACCCCGATGACGAACAGCCCGATCCGCACGAACGTCCCGTACGACCGGGCCCACGGCGCGTCCGTGCGCCGCACCGCCACGACATAGCCGGCCACCCCCACCAGCAGCCCGAGCAGCAGCGGATTGGTGGTCCGGGACGCGGCGGTGGCCAGGCCCAGGGCCCACAGCCACCACGCCCCGGCGGGCAGCGCGTTGCTCCGGGTCGCCTCGGGGGCACGCAGCGGACCGGGGCGGCGCGTCAGGAGCGTGCCGCCGGTCGGGGCGGCGGTCATCCGCGGCGGCGGCGGGCCTGGACGACCGCGGCGATGCCGAGGAGGAACACGGCGCCGACACCGACGTACACCCCGGCGGACGGGCCGCCGGAGCCGCCGTCGGCCGCGGACCCGGCGGCGGAGGAGGCCGGGGACGGGTCGGGGGCCGCGGAGTCCGGGGCGGAGTGCCCGTCGCCGGACACCTGCTCGCCGCAGCCGGCGGCCGGGTAGCCGGTGATGCCGCAGAGCATCCCGTTGCTGTCGTAGCGCAGCGGCTCGGCGACCTCGGCGAGCGCCTGTGCCGCGCTGGCGTCGGGGGCGACCCGGGCGCACGCGGCGCGCTGCGCGGGCGGGGCCGTGCCGTCCGGGGCGTCCGAGGCCGTGCCCGGGTCGATGACCACCGCGACGCGCTTGGTGCCGGACTTCGCCGGGGTGTCCCCGCAGATCTCCGCGAAGGCGGGGGCCCGGCGCGGCTTCGCCGCGTTCCGGGAGTCCTCGCTCACCGCGAACCGGAAACCCTGCACCTCCCCGTCGTCGGGCCGAGCCAGCGACGGGCCCTGGGCGGCGTACGACCAGCCGGAGCCGGAGCCCTCCCAGAACGACCAGTAGCGGTAACCGGCCGCCTGGGCCGGTGCCGCGCCGAGCACGGCCGGCACGGCGCCCAGGACCAGCAGCGCGGCGGCGCTTCCCGCGCGCCTCACGACTGCTGGTTCTTCCGACGGCCGCTGATCACGAAGAACGCGCCCGCCGCGACGACCAGGCCGATGCCGACGTACCACCACACGCCGCCGATCACGTCGTCGCCGCTGTGCACCTGGTCCTTCTCCGTGGAGACGTACCCGGTGTCGGCGGACGGGTCGGGGGTGACGACGGAGGCGGGGGCGGGACCGGTCGCGTTCAGCCGGGCGACCAGGTCGACGCCGCCGAAGTCCCGGGCGTTCGCGCCGGTCGCGTGGGCGGCCAGGATCAGCTGGGCGTAGGCGGCCGGGCCGCTCTGCGCCGCCCAGTCCGCGGAGTTCTTCTTCAGCCAGGCGAGGGCCCCGGCCGCCTTGTCCTGGTGGCCGGAGGCGGAGAGCGCGACGACCGCGTCCGCGGTGTTGCCGACGTCGGGCAGCGGCGTGGTGTCGTCGGCACCGGGCATCGGCGGCTGGTTCAGGTGGCCGGTCTTCGCGAGGGCGCCGACGAGGTAGTGGGCGCCGTTCTGCGCGGCCTGCTCGGGGGTGCGCACGGCACCGGGGCGGCAGACGGGCGCCTTCCCGGCGGCGTTGTTCCCGACCGCCAGGGCCTTGCCCATCGCGCCGAGCACGGCCGCCGCGGTGGCGTCCGCGTTCGCGACGAGCTTCCCCTTCTTGTCCGGCTGGTACGCGAAGGCGCCGCCGTCCTCGCTCCTGCCGTCGCACGGTATCGCCAGCGCGAGCAGCGGGTCGTACGGAGTCTTGCCGCCCGGGGTCGTGATGTCGGGCAGCCGCTGCCCCTGCCGGGCGAGGGCGCCGATCACCAGGGAGGTGGAGTTGGCGTCGCTGGGCGCGCCCGCGGTGTAGCCCCAGCCGCCGTCCTCGTTCTGCACGGACTTCAGCCAGCGCACCCCGTTGTTCACGATGTCCACGTGGCCGCCGATCTCGACCAGCGCCTGGGTGGCGGCCGCGGTGGCGTTGGTGTCCCGCACCGTCTTGTCGTCGCACGGCACGGAGGCGTCGGGCCGGTAGGCGGCGTACGAGCCGTCTGCGCACTGCTGGCCGATCAGCCACTCCACCGACTTCGCGGCCGGGGTGACGCCTTCGAGCTTCTGCGCCAGGAACGACAGCGACTGCCGCCACACCCCGTCGTAGGTGGGGTCCTTCGTGCCGTACAGCCCGGCGGGCAGGGCGGCGGACGGCGAGGGCGTCGGGGACGGCGCAGCGACCGCGGCCGGCGCGGCGGCCGCGCAGAGCACGGCGGCGGATGCGGCGAGCGCTGCTGCGCTGCGGCGTACGGTCATGGCGGGCGGTGCCTCTCCTGCGGGGTGACCGGGCACAGGCACGCTCAGGCACCAGGCTCCGGCTCCGTATACCTCGACGGTGCCGACCACCGGGGGTCCGGTGGTCCGAGCCGGTCACGACCGGGAACAGGGCATTCCGACTCGCCGTCGGCGACGGCTCACGGCTGCGTGGTCAGCGCCGGATTTCCACCGGCTTCCCCCTGAACGGGCATGATGACGACCCGCCCACTCTACCGGGCGGCCCCGGAGCCGGTTCAGGGCCGTAATTCGCTGGCATGCTCACGCCCTCGGGGGCCACGATGACGCGCATGAGCGATCAACCCGCACGCTGGACCAGGGCCACCGTCTACCCCGACATGTGGGTGGACCCGGACGACGACCCCCGCAGCGCGGAGGGGGCGACCCCGGAGGGTGAGCTCGCGACGCTCACGCAGTTCCTGGACGACTACCGGCTGACCCTGACGATGAAGTGCGAGGGCCTGGACCCGGAGCAGCTGGCCCGCCGCTCCGTCCCGCCCTCGACGCTCTCCCTGCTCGGCCTCCTCCGCCACCTCGCCGAGGACGAGCGGGACTGGCGCAACTGGATCAGCGACGGCGACCCGCTCCCGAAGCTGTACGGGAAACGCGACGCCGACTTCGACGGGGCCGTGGCCGACCGGGCCGTGATCGACGCCGCCCACGCCGACCTGGAGCGCGAGCAGGCCGCGACCGACGCGGCCCTGGCCGCCCACCCGGACCTCGGCGAGCGGCTCGGCAGGAACCGGATCTCGGTCCGGGAACTCCTGGTGCACCGCATCGAGGAGTACGCCCGCCACTGCGGCCAGGCGGACCTGCTGCGCGAGTGCATCGACGGCCGCGTGGGCCAGTAGCCCCGGCCGTCCGGGGAGCGTCCCGGAGGCGTGCTCACACCGCGATGTACGCCACCGGCTCGCTCCCCGCCACCGCCTCCGCGCGCCCCAGCTTCACCAGCCGCCGCAGATGTGCCTCGGCCTCCGAGACCGCGATGTTCCGCGAACCGTGCGGAATCCGGTCCCAGGGCCGGTTCCACTCCATCCGTTCGGCCAGCTGCCACGGCGTCAGCGGCCCGGCCAGCAGCCCGAGCAGCCCGGTCAGCCGCTCCTCGTGGTGGGCCAGCAGCTCCCGCACCCGCCCCGCCGCGTCGGTGAAGGCGTACTGGTGGGCGGGCAGCACCTCGGCGGCGCCCAGCCTGCCGATCCGCTCCAGTGAGTCGAGGTAGTCGCCGAGGGGGTCGGTGACCGTGGCGTCGTCCGGGTCCTCGTACAGCCCGATGTGCGGGCTGATCCCCGGCAGCAGGTGATCGCCGGAGAAGAGCCGCCCCCGGCCCGGCAGGTTCCCCGGATGCTCCTCCTCCAGATGCAGGCAGACGTGCCCCGGCGTGTGCCCCGGCGTCCAGATCGCCCGCAGGCTGCGCCCCGCGAGGTCCAGCAGCTCGCCCGGCACGATCTCCCGGTCCGGCACGGCGGCCCGCAGCCCCGGCAGCGTACGCATCCGTTCCCCGGCGGCCGCCGCCTCCCGCAAGGGCGCGAGATGCTCCTCGGGCGCACCGACCGCGGTCAGCTTGGCCACGAGATACGTCATCCACGTGCCGGGCCGGGACGCCCGGGTGCGGCGCACGATCGCGGTGTCCGCCGCGTGCATGGCGATCCACGCCCCGGACGCCTCGCGCACCCGCCCGGAGAGCCCGTGATGGTCGGGATGGTGGTGGGTGACGACCACGCCGTGGATCTCCGCCATCTCCGTGCCGACCGCTTCGAGCCCGGCGACGAGGGTGTCCCACGCCTCCGGATCGTCCCAGCCGGTGTCGATGAGCACCGGACCCCGGCCGGTCTCCAGGACGTGCACGAGCGTATGGCCGAGAGGATTGTCCGGGATCGGCACCTTGATGCTGTGCACGCCCCCGCCGTGGTCGGTCACCTGCGTCATGCGGTCCCCCATCTCTCCCGGCGGGCCACGGCGAACCGCCCGCCCCACCGCCTGTCGGGCCCAACACCCCCACTGTAACGAGAACTTGTTCCAGTAGTAGCCCCGGTCGACCGACCATCGTCGGCGGACGCGGCCGTGGACTCCTGGAACTGGAACTGGTATCAGTTCTGACGAGCAATCAGTTATCGCACCGGTTCGCGGGAGGCGGCAGGCCATGACCGAGCTAGTCGAACACGGAAAGCTGTTCATCGGCGGTGAGTTGGTCGATCCGCTGGGCCGGGACGTGATCGAGGTCGTCTCGCCCCACACCGAGCAGGTCATCGGCCGGGTGCCGCACGCGAGCGAGGCAGACGTGGACCGGGCCGTCGCCGCCGCGCGGCGGGCGTTCGACGAGGGGCCGTGGCCGCGGACGAGCCTGGCCGAGCGGATCGCGGTGGTGACCCGGATCAAGGACGCGTTCGCCGCGCGGTACGAGGAGTTCGCCCGGGTCATCAGCGCGCAGAACGGCACCCCGTACACGTCCAGCGTCATGGTGCAGGCGCTCGCCGCGATGATGGTGTGGGACTCGGCGCTCACCGTCGCCCGCGACTTCCCGTACGAGGAGCGGCGGGCCGGGGCGCTCGGGCCGCTGCTGGTGCGCCGGGAGCCGGTCGGGGTGGTCGCGGCCGTGGTGCCGTGGAACGTCCCGCAGTTCACCGCCGCCGCCAAGCTCGCGCCCGCCCTGCTGGCCGGCTGCTCCGCCGTGCTCAAGGTCTCCCCGGAGACCCCGCTGGACGCCTATCTGCTGGCGGAGATCGCCGCCGACGCCGGGCTGCCGGAGGGGGTGCTGTCGATCCTGCCCGCCGACCGGGAGGTCAGCGAGTACCTGGTCGGGCACCCGGACGTCGACAAGGTGTCGTTCACCGGGTCGGTGGCGGCCGGGCGCCGGGTGATGGAGGTCGCCTCCCGCAACCTCACCCGGGTCACCCTGGAACTGGGCGGCAAGTCCGCCGCCGTGATCCTGCCCGACGCCGACCTGGACGCGGCCGTCGCGGGCATCGTCCCCTTCGCCTGGATGATCAACGGCCAGGCGTGCGTGGCCCAGACCCGCATCCTCGTGCCGCGCTCCCGCTACGACGAGACGGCCGGGGCGTTCGCCGCCGCGGCGGGCGCGCTGAAGGTCGGCGACCCGCTCGACCCCGCCACCGAACTGGGCCCGCTGGTCGCCCGGCGCCAGCAGCAGCGCTCCCTCGACTACATCCGGGCCGGGCAGGACGAGGGCGCCAAGATCCTCACCGGCGGCGGCCGCCCGGCCTCCCAGGAGCGCGGCTGGTACGTCGAGCCGACCCTCTTCGGGGACGTCGACAACTCCATGCGCATCGCCCGCGAGGAGATCTTCGGCCCGGTCATCTGCCTGCTGCCGTACGGCGACGAGGACGAGGCGGTCAGGATCGCCAACGATTCCGAGTACGGCCTGAGCGGCAGCGTCTGGACCGCCGACACCGAGCACGGCATCGACATCGCCCGCCGGGTCAGGACCGGCACGTACAGCGTGAACACCTTCAGCCTCGACATGCTCGGCCCGTTCGGCGGGTACAAGAACTCCGGCCTGGGCCGGGAGTTCGGCCCCGAGGGGTACGGTGAGTTCTTCGAGCACAAGATGATCCACCTGCCGGCCGGACACGGGGAGGCGTGATGGGGGACCGCTGGTCCGTGGAGGTCGACCGGGGCGTCTGCATCGGCTCCGGCCTGTGCCTGAACCACGCCCCGGGCCGCTTCGCGCTGGACACCGCCCGCCAGTCCCGTCCGGTGGAGGCGGAGACCGACGCCGACGAGAAGGTCCTCACGGCGGCCGAGGGCTGCCCGGTCGAGGCGATCACGATCACCCTGACCGGTTCGGACGAGGTGGTGTTCCCGCCGGAGGAGTAGGCGGCGGTCGGCCCGTGCCCGAGCGGGCGAGGCGGAAGCCCACGTCGTCGACGCGGAAGGCCGGGTGGCTGCGGCGGCGGGCGGAGGCGCGGCAGCTCCAGTGCTCGTCGAACCAGCCGCCGCCGCGCAGCACCCGGTAGCCGCCGTACACCTCGGCGTCGTAGACGTCCCAGCACCAGTCCCAGACGTTGCCGAGCATGTCGTGCAGGCCCCACGCGTTGGGCTGCTTGCCGCCCACCTCGTGGACGCGGTCGTGCGCGTTGTCGCGGTACCAGGCGATCGCGTCCAGCTCGCCGTGGTGCGGACCGGTCGTGCCGGCGCGGCAGGCGTGCTCCCACTCGGCCTCGGTCGGCAGCCGGTAGCCGTCGGCGGTCCCGTCCCACTCGACGTGCTCCTCGGAGTCGTCGGGGAAGCGGTACGCGGGGGCCAGCCCCCGGCTCAGGGACAGCGCGTTGCAGAACCGCACCGCGTCCCACCAGGACACGGACTCGACGGGCAGCCGGTCCCCGCAGGCGGCGCCCGGCCGGTCGCCGGTGATCTCCTCGTACAGCGCCCGGGTGACGGGCACGGGCGCGAGCCGGTACGGGGCCACCTCGACGGCCCAACTGCGTCGCGTACGACGGTCCGTCAGCGTCACCGTCCCCGGCGGGATGTCGACCAGCTCGGCTCCCGTGCCCGTGTGCGCGTCCATGATCAAGGACCTTAGCCCCGCCGTCGGGACGCCCGCGCACGGGGAAGGCCCGCACCGGGACGCGTCCGGTACGGGCCTCCTTCTCGGTTCCGTGCCGCCGGGGTCAGCTCAGTGCCTGGAGTCCCAGCCAGCCCTCGGTGCCCACGGTGGTCCCGTCGCCCGGAACGACCGGGTAGAAGCGGAGCCGGTCGTCGCCGCCGGTCGCCCAGAGACCGGCCCCGGAGCCGTCGGCCGCATCCGGGGCGGCGGTGAGCAGCGGCCGGTCGGCGGGGGTCCAGCCGGTGTCGAGGACGACGGACGCCGACTCGGAGCCGAGCCCCTCGCCGGAGTGTCCCGTCCCTTCGAACAGGTGCAGCCGGCCGGTGTTCCGGTCGCGGGCGAGGAGGTCCACGTACCCGTTCCCGGTGAGGTCACCGGGCGCGACGAGGTCGAGGCCGGCCCAGGGGCCCTCACCGAGCAGGACCGGCTCCCGTTCCGCGTCGAGGTAGTGGGACGGGGAGCCGAAGTACAGCCAGAGCCGGTTGCCCTCCTTGACCAGGAGGTCGGGGAAGCCCGGAACGTCCGCCGTGCCGTCGCCGTCGATGTCCTGCGGCCCGTCGACGTCCCCGATCGCGAGGATCTGGTCGGCCGCCGCCCAGTGGTTGTTCCTCTCGTCGAACACGTCGAGCCGCTGCGCGTCCTCGGCGCAGGGCGGGGACTGCTCGTCGGGCTGTTCGCCGCGGTTCGTGCAGGCGAAGCCCGTTCCGTTGTTGGGGAACAGGTACAGCGACTTCCCGCCGTCGCCGGGAAGCAGGGCGATCAGATCCTCGTAGCCGTCCCCCGTCCAGTCACCGCGACGGGTGATCCCGGCTCCGTCGAAGTCGGTGCTGCCGGCCACGGTGGCGGCTCCGACCCGGCCGTCCCCCAGGCCGGGGTGGAGTACCAGTGTGCCGTCGGCACGTACGCCGTAGAGGTCGGCGATTCCGTCGCCGTCGAGGTCCCCGGGCCCGTCCGGGGTGGTGGGGGCGTTGGCGTAGAAGCGGTACTGGGTGACGTCCGACCGGTTCCCGGCGGCGTCGAGGCTGCGGACGCTCAGCGTGTGCGGGCCGGCCGTCGGCGGAACGAGCGTGATCTCGCCGTCCTTCCGCCCGTCGCCGTCGAGATCGGTGGTGGGCGTGACGGGGCGCGGGCCGGGAGCGAAGTCCGTCCAGTACTCGTACGACGTCACGTCGTCGACACCGCCGTCGCCGACGACGAACGTGCCGGGCTTCCGGGCCTCTCCCGTGTTTGACGGCCAGCCCTGCGAACCGTCGGGGAAGTCGGTCGACCTGACGGTCGGCGGTGCGTCCGGTCGGACGGGGTCGAAGACGAACCGGCAGCCGGCCCCGTCCCCGGCCGGTACCCACGCGGACCGGGACGTGCCGTCCTCCGCCCGGACCCGCCAGGAGAAGTTGCCGTCGGCGGTGGTGAGGTGCTGTCGCAGGGTCTCCTTCGGCACCCTGAGCGCGGCCACCGTTCCGGAAGTCGCCGAGAGCGTGCTGTCGACGATCAGGGTCCCGTCCGGGTCCTCGTCCGGGTGGTGGCCCGTCGCCCACAGCTGGAACCGGGCGCTCGGAGTGCCGCCGTCGGGGTCGTCGACCGCGGCACTGAGCATCACGTCGGTGTTGCCGAGGGAGACGAACGGGGCCGAGGTCCGGCAGCCGCCCGAGCCGGGGCCGGTGTCCAGGCCGGTCGGGGCGCCGGGCGCGGTGCCGTACGCGGAAGCCCGGCCGTTCCCGGACGTGCTCCTGTCCGGTGCGCCGCCGGCCGCCGCCGCGTGCTGCGGAAGCGCGAGCCCGAGCGCCAGCGCGAACGCCAGTGAGGCGGTCACGTTCCTCGTGGTGGTCCGTCGGGATTTCCCTCTGGAAAGTTGCATGAAGCGAAGCCCCCTCCTGGTCTGGTCGATATGCACCCTAGGAGGTGTGGAAAGAGTGAGGAATGTGTGTGGATGGTGCTGTTGGTGGATATTCGGGTCACGGCTGAATGGCTTGAATTCGCCTACTGGATACGCGCTATCTGGCGCAAAAATGCGACAAGAGTGCCCAGATCTCTTCCTGAAGCTGGCGTGTAAGCGTGGAGAACGTGCCACTTGCTGATGTGGGTGCGGTAAAGGTCCCGGGGCTCGTGGTGCGCCCGGCGGTCAACGGCCCGCCGGGCGGGCCTGTCGGTGCCTGCCGTCATGATGGGGGAGTTGTGGCATGCACGGGACGGCAGGGGGAGTCGGGATGGCTCGCAGGGGACTGGTCCGGGGTGGGGCGGTGGCCGTGGTGTCGGTGCTGCTGGCCGGGTGCGGGGGAGGGGGCGGGGACGCGGAGCCCGCGGTGAGCAAGGCGTTGGTCCGGGGCGTGAACAAGCGGTGCGGTCACTACCTCAAGCCGGAAACGGTCGCCGAGGCGCTCGGCAAGGAGAAGTTCGACCAGGCCGTCGGGGGCTTCAAGGGCGGCAAGGGGTCGTGCGTGGTGTTCATCTCGGCCACCGAGGCGGGGTACGGGACGGACGGGCCGCATCGTACGGCCGCGCGGGTCTCGCTGGAGATACAGGACTGGAAACGTCGCGTCGGCCCGGCGAGCTACGCCGACGAGTACTGCCGTGACACGACCGCCGCGGGGGTCACCAAGACCTTCCGGGGGCCCGGGAAGACCTGCGTCGTCTACCGGGCGGAGCCCCCCGACGCCGCCCTGGTCGGCGGCAGGCTTCAGGCGTACGCCGACGAGGGGACGGCGCTGCTCACGGTCACCGTCGACGGCGTGGACCACACGCTGAAGGAGGACCGGGAGCACTCCCTCCGACTTCTCGCCGAGGCCCGCGCCGTGGTGCGCGCCCAGCACGCCAAGGCGTGAGGCGGTTGCCGCCCGGTCAGGCGCAGCGGTTCAACAGGCCCTCCACGTACGCCTTCAGGCGGGCCGCCAGTACCTCGGGCGTCAGGTCGGTCCGGCCCAACTCGTGCCAGGGGCAGGCCAGTTTCGCCGCGTCGGGGCAGTAGTGCAGGGCGTCGAGCAGGCACCAGTACAGGTGGTCCGGGCCGTCGGCGAGGCCGTGGCCGCCTCGGGCCTCGTAGCGGTCGCGGAAGTCCAGGCCGTACGCCGGTCCGTGCAGCAGGGCGAGGGCGGTGGAGCAGTGCGCCACGTCCAGGTCGGCGGGGCCCCAGGAGGTCTCGACCCAGTCGACGACCCCGGTGATCCGCAGCTCGGGCCCGGCCCCTGAGAACAGCACGTTCCCCGGGTGGAAGTCGCGGTGCAGGAAGCGGCCTTCGTACGGCGGCGGGTCGCGGCGGATCACGTCCACGGCCCGTTCCCACAGGGGGCCGTCCGGGGTGCGGACGCGCTCGGGGGGCGTCCACGCCTGGTACGTGCGCGGCCGTTCGGGCGGTACGACGCCGTGCACGCGGACGAGTTGGGCCGCGAGCAGGTCGAGCCGCCGGTCGAGGTCGTCCTCGTCGACGCGGACCCGGCCCGGCAGCGCGGACATCAGCAGCGTCGGGTGGTCGCAGTGTCCGGCGGTGGCGTCCACGGCGACGAGGACGGGCGCGGGAATGCCGTTCTCCTCGGCGAGCAGGGCCAGGACGGACGCCTCGCGGTTCAGCAGTCCGGGCCCGTGGCGGCGGAAGAACGGCTTGACGAAGGCGCGTTGCACCAGGTCCGTGCCGTCGTCGAGGGTGAGGCGGCGCATCTGGGAGCTCCAGCCGCCGGACAGGAGCCGCGAGCCGGTGACCGTGCGGCCGGGGGCGAGCTGCTTGGCCACCCAGCTGCGCGTCGCCGTCCAGCCCCGGTCGTCGAGCCCGGTCAGCACGGCCTGTGCGAACGCCCGCCGGTCGTCGCCGTGGTCGCGGAACCACAGGCCCAGCTGGTGCGTCGCGTCCGGCAGGTCCAACCGGGTGTACTGGGCGCGAGCGGCCAGCGACTCCTGCACGGCCTCGGTCACCGCCGACGGGATCACCGCGTCCGTGCCCGGCGCAATGAGCACGGCCCGGCCCTCGTACGCCCGCAGCACGTCGAGCGCGGACGTTCCCCGCCAGCTGTCCGGCCGCCGGATGATCCCGCTGAACCGGCCGTTCCCGTCCCCGAAGGGCACGTCCCACGCCTCGGCGGCGTACACGGCAGGGGCGCACAGCCCCAGCGCCACCACACGGTCCCCGTAGTGCCGGGCGAGATCGGCCACCGTCTGCCCGCTCATGCTGAACCCGACCAGGACCAGCGGCCCGTCCGCCGCCGCGTGGGTGTCGATCACGGACCGGGCCTGTTCGAAGCGTCGGCGCAGGCTCAGCTCGCCGAGCTTCCCGGTGCTTTCGCCGTGCCCGGAGAAGTCGAAGGCGATCCCGCGGCAGCCACGGGCCACGAACTCCCGCACCAGCGGCCGCAGTCGCTCCTTGCTGCCGGTGCCCGCGCCGTGCAGCAGTACGACGGTGGGTCCGGACGGCTCACCGCCGTGCACACCGATGAGCCGTTCGCCGTCGTGGTCGTGCGTGAAGTCGGAGAGCATGCCGCTCATTCACTCACGAACAGCCTTTGTCCCGGCGGGAGGGGCGCAGAGTACGCCGGGCTTCCGCGCAGAATGCCGGGTCGGCTCCCTTGTGCCGGAATTCGCCCCAATTTTCTTGTCGAATTTTATACATGCATCATGCATGAGGTTGTGGTGGGAGTTTCGTGGGGTGTGCGCGCTTCCGGGGTTCTTCGGAAAGAGGTGAAGTGGCTTTGTGAAGCTTATCGTTCGGTCAAAAAGTGGATGGGGAATGTTCAACCTCTGGCCAAGGATTCCGCGGCGAGGAATGTTCCGGGCGGCTTTCGGGGTAGGTCGATGGCGTTCTGAGCTGGGAGTATTGCTGACGGTGGGTGAGGTGTCGCGCTTCGTTGATCTTCCTTGCCGACACTCCTGCGTCACTTCCGGGCGTACCGTCTCAACAGATTGTTGATCAAGATCCACATCGCCGGAATGCGGGCGGTGGGGATGAATTCGACGTGCCCTCATTCGTCATGTCTCAAAGGAGAAGGCGTGCCCGCAGCGGAACAGGCGGTGCGAATACGGGGCCGGGTATTTTCCGGAGGAGGGGCGGTTCCCGGGGCCGCGGCGGCGCAGTTGCGCGGCATCGCGCAGGTGGTGCTCGTCGGCAGTCCGTGGTCCGGGCTCCTGTTCGCCGTCGCACTGTTCACCGGCGGGTGGCGGCTCGGGGTGTTCGGGCTGCTCGGGACCGCCGCGTCGACCGGGGCCGCGGTGCTGCTCGGAGCCGATCGCAAGGGCGTCGCGCAGGGGCTCCAGGGCTACTGCGGCTGCCTGACCGGCCTCGCCCTGGTGCTGCGGCTCGGCGCCTCGTGGCGGACGGCCGTGCTGGTCGTGCTCGCGGCGGCGGTCTGCGCCGTGCTGAGCGGGGCGGCGGCCCGGCTGCTCACCCCCCTCGGGCTGCCCGTGCTGACGGCTCCGTACTGTCTGGTCGTCAGCGTCCTGACGGTCGCCCTGTCGAAGGGCCCGGTCACCGTCGGCGCGACCGCGCGCGTGCCGGGATTCACGGAGCTGACCGCCGCCGAAGCCGGGCGGGCGCTCTGCGCCAACATCGGCCAGATCTTCTTCCTCGACACGTGGTACGCGGGCCTGATCGTGCTCGCCGGACTGCTCGTCGCCTCCCGGACCGTGGCGCTCGCCGCGGTGGCCGGCAGCGCCGTCGCACTGGTGACGGCCTGCGCGGCCGGACTGCCCGCCGCCTCGATCGCCGACGGGCTGTACGGCTACAACGCGGTGCTCTGCGCCATCGCCCTGAGCGCCGTCCTCCTGACCCCCACCCGCTGGACCGCCGGGTACGCGGCACTCGCCGCCGCTGCCTCGGTCCCCTTCGCCGCCGCCTGGGAAGTGTTCGCCCAGTCGTTCGGCACCACCCCCTTCACCTGGCCGTTCACCGTGACGACCTGGCTCTTCCTGGCCGCGGGACCGGTACTGGACCGGCCCGGCATCTCCTTCGAGAAAGCGACGTGACGTCATGAACCTCGCACCGCGGGAAATCGACAAACTCCACGTCTACGTGGTCGCCGACCTGGCTCGCCGCCGCAGGGACCGCGGGACCAAGCTCAACTACAGCGAAGCCGCCGCCCTGATCACCGAGGCCGTCCTGGAGGCGGCCCGCGACGGGCACACCGTCGCCGAGTGCATGGAGCTGGGCCGCCAGGTCGTCTCCCGGGACGACGTGATGCCCGGCGTACGGGAGATGCTCACCGTCCTCCAGGTCGAGACGGCCTTCGTCGACGGGACCAAGCTCGTCACCTGCCACGACCCGATCAGCGCCTGAGGGCCTGTCGGGCGACCTCTGACCGGGCCGCCACGTCCTGGCACGCGCGCTTCCGGCGTTGCCGGAATGCCCGAGTAGCTCCGCTACAAGGACATCCCGGCGCCTTGGAATCACACGCACCAGACCGCGTCCGCCCATCGGTCGAAGGTCACCCGACAGGCTCTGAGACGCCCCACGACCACGAGGAGATACCCATGTCGGGCGGAGCCCACTACCTCTACGGGGACGACCCCGTCGAGATCAACGCGGGCCGGGCGAAGGCCCGGATCACCGTCTCCAACACCGGTGACCGGGCCGTACAGGTCGGTTCGCACTACCACTTCTTCGAGATCAACCGCGCCCTGCGCTTCGACCGCGAGGCCGCCTACGGCATGCGGCTCGACATCCCCTCCGGGACCGCCGTGCGCTTCGAGCCCGGCGACACCCGCGAGGTCGAGCTGTGCGCCTTCGCGGGCACCGGGCGGCTCGTCGGATTCGCCGGACTCGTCGACGGCGGCCTGAGCGCCCCCGACACCCGGCGCAGGGCGCTGCGCCGCGCCGCCGAACTCGGCTTCGTACACCCCGGGTCCGCGACCGAGAACGCCGAGAACAACGAAGAGGACCGGATCTGATGGCCATCATCCCGCGCAAGCAGTACACGGACCTGTTCGGTCCCACCGTGGGCGACCGGTTCCACCTGGCCGACACCAACCTGGTCGTCGAGGTCGAGTACGACCACAACGCCGGCTCCTACGGCGAGGAAGCGGTCTACGGCGGCGGCAAGGCCATCCGCGACGGCATGGCCCAGGACCCCGCCGCGCTCAACCGCGAGGGCGCGCTCGACCTCGTCATCACCAACGTCGTGGTCCTCGACCCGGTCCTCGGCGTCGTCAAGGGCGACATCGGCGTCCGCGGCGGGCTCATCGTCGGCGTCGGCAAGGCGGGCAACCCGCACCTCCAGAGCGGCGTCGACCCCAAGCTCGTCATCGGCCCCGGCACCGAGGTGATATCCGGCGAACACCTCATCGCCACCGCCGGAGGCGTCGACACCCACATCCACTTCATCGCGCCCCAGCAGGCCCAGGAGGGCCTCTCCAACGGCATCACCACCTTCTTCGGCGGCGGCACCGGCCCCACCGACGGCACCAACGGCACCACCTGCACCCCCGGCCCCTGGAACATCCACCGCATGCTGGAGGCCGTCGAGGACCTGCCGGTCAACGTGGGCCTCCTCGGCAAGGGCAACGGCAGCCTCCCCGAGGCCCTGCGCGAACAGGTCGAGGCGGGCGTCGCCGGGCTGAAGGTCCACGAGGACTGGGGCGCCACCCCCGCCTCCATCGACACCGCGCTCCGGGTCGCCGACGAGTACGACGTACAGATGGCCATCCACACCGACACCCTCAACGAGGGCGGTTTCTACGAGGACACCCTCTCGGCGATCGACGGCCGCACCATCCACACCTTCCACACCGAGGGCGCGGGCGGCGGCCACGCCCCCGACATCATCCGGGTCTCCGGCGAGGCCAACGTGCTGCCCGCCTCCACCAACCCGACCCTCCCGTACACGGTCAACGCCGTGGACGAGCTGCTGGACATGGTGATGGTCTGCCACCACCTCTCCCGCGACATCCCCGAGGACGTCTCCTTCGCCGACAGCCGGGTGCGCGCCGAGACCATCGCCGCCGAGACCGTCCTGCACGACCTCGGTGTCATCAGCATCTTCTCCTCCGACTCCCAGGCCATGGGCCGGGTCGGCGAGTCCTTCCTGCGCGCCTTCCAGACCGCGCACCACTGCAAGGACATGCGCGGCCCGCTCGCCGAGGACAGCTCCCGCAACGACAACGCCCGCGTCCTGCGCTACCTCGCCAAGCTGACGATCAACCCCGCCCGGGCGGTCGGCGCCGCGGACGTGATCGGCTCCCTGGAACCCGGCAAGCTCGCCGACATCGTCCTGTGGCCGATCCACTCCTTCGCCGCCAAGCCGAGGCTCGTCATCAAGGGCGGCATGGTCAACTGGGCGCTGATGGGCGACCCCAACGCCTCGCTGCCGACCCCCCAGCCGGTCTACTACCGGCCGATGTTCGGCACCCACGGCCGCGCGGCCCAGCGCACCAACGTGACGTTCATGTCGCAGGCGTCCATCGCCGCCGGGGTCCCAGAGGAGCTGGGCCTCGGCCGCCGCATCGAGCCCGTGCGGGGCTGCCGGACCATCGGCAAGCAGCACATGGTGCGCAACGACGCGCTGCCGCGCATCGAGGTGGACCCGGAGACGTACAAGGTCACCGTGGACGGCGAGCCCGCCACGATCGAGCCCGCCGAACGGCTCCCGCTCAACCACCTCTTCTACATCGTCTGAGAACCAATCGCCCGAACGGAAACGGTGAACCGGTGTGAACGACCCGATACCGATCCCGGCCCTGCTGACCGGGCTCCAGCTCACCGACTCGGCCTTCCCCAGCGGCTACTACACGCTCTCGCACGGTCTGGAGGGCTTCCAGCAGGCCCGCGCGGTCACCCCGGGCGGACTGCCGGCGCTCCTGCACGACCTGCTGCGGCACGGCGTGGGCCCGGCCGACGCCACCGCCCTCGCCCTCGCCCACCGCGCGGTCACCGCCGGCGACTGGGCGGAACTGGTGGCCGTGGAGCGGCGGCTGCACGCCACCAAGCTGGGCCGGGAGGCCCGGCAGGCCGCCGTCCGCACCGGCCGGCAACTGCTGGACCTGGCCGCCGAGGTGTACGCCACCGAGCCGATCGAGCGGTACCGGGCCCTCCACCGGGACGGGACCGTACCCGGCTGCCAGCCGGTCGTCGCCGCCGTCGTCCACGCGGGCAACGGACTGCCGGTCCGCCAGGCGGTCACCTGCGAGCTGTTCGCCTTCGCGGCAAGCTTCGTGGGGGCCGCCCTGCGGCTGCGGCTGGCCGACCACCGCCGGGCGCAGGTCGTGCTGCACGGCGCGGCCCCCGTGATAGAGGAGACCGTCGAAGCCGCCCTGACCAGGGAAGCGGCCGATCTCGGCGGCTGCGTCCCGGTCGCCGACATCATGTCCGGCCGCCACGAACGCGCCGAGGCGCGCCTCTTCGCCAGCTGAGACCACCCTCCCCCTCCGCACCAGGACAGGAACACCATGCACGACCCCATGCAGGCCCGCGGACACCACCACCACGACCACGACGAGCTCATGCGGCGGCCGAAGGACGGCGTGCTGCGCGTCGGCGTCGCCGGACCGGTCGGCTCCGGCAAGACCGCGCTGATCGAGGCGCTCGTCCCCGTACTGATCGAGCGCGGCCGGACCCCCGCCGTCATCACCAACGACATCTTCACCACCGAGGACGCCGCACATGTGCGCCGCACCCTCGCCGGAATCCTCGACGCGGACCGGATCGTCGGCGTGGAGACCGGCGCCTGCCCGCACACCGCCGTGCGCGACGACCCGACGATGAACCAGGCCGCCGCCGACGAACTCATGGAGCGCTTCCCCGAGGTGGACACCCTGCTCTTCGAGAGCGGCGGCGACAACCTGACCCTCACCTTCAGCCCGGCCCTCGTCGACCTGTTCCTCTTCGTGCTGGACACCGCCGAGGGCGACAAGATGCCCCGCAAGCGCGGCCCCGGCATCACCGAGTCCGACCTGCTCGTCATCAACAAGGTGGACATCGCCACCTACGTCCGCTGCGACCTCGGCGTCATGGAGTCCGACGCGCACCGCGTACGGGAGGGACGGCCGGTGGTGCTGACCAACTCGCTCACCGGGGAGGGGCTCGGCACCATCGCCGACTTCCTGCTCGCCCACGAGGCGGCCCAGGGGCACGAGGCAGCCCAGGAGACGGCCTCCGCATGACCCGGGCGCCCGCGCGGCTGGACCCCGCGCACTACGAACCGAGCCGGGTCCCGGCCCGGATGCGCGACCTCACCGGCACCCCGGACACCCTGGCCGCCGGGCGCCCCGGCAAGGTCGGCCTGCTCGAACTGCGCTACGCCCGGGTGGACGGGCGCACCGAACTCGTCGACCGGTACCAGAAGTCGCCGCTCCAGATCATGCGCCCGCTCTACATCGACCCGGAGCGGCCGGACCTCCCGGTGACGTACCTGATGTCGACCGGCGGCGGCATCGTGCAGGCCGACCGCAACCGGATCGACATCGACTGCGGCCCCGGCACCTGCGCGCACCTCACCACCCAGGCCGCCACCAAGGTGCACCGGATGGAGTTCGACCACGCCACCCAGGTCGTCAACCTGTCGGCGGGTGAGGGGAGTTACGTCGAGTACCTGCCGGACCCGGTGATCCCCTACCGGGACGCGCGTTTCTACCAGCACACCCGGGCGACGGTCGACCCGACCGCCACCCTGCTGCTCGGCGAGACGATCGCGGCCGGGCGGCTGGCCCGGGGCGAACGGCACGCCTACCGGATGCTCTTCAGCGACCTGGAGATCCTCCGCCCGGACGGGACGCCGCTGGCCGTCGACAGCGTCCGCCTCGATCCGTACGGGCCCGGCGGGGTCACCGGCCCGGCCGTCTTCGCCGGTCACGACCTGATGGCCACGCTGTACGTGGTCAGCCCGCTCGCCCCGGCCGGGCGGATCGCCGACGTGCTGCACGGGGCGCTGGGACCGGCCGGGGTGCTCTTCGGGGTGAGCACCCTGCCCGAGGACTGCGGGGCCTGGGTGCGGATCCTCGGCGGCGACCCGCCCGCCCTGGGCCGCGCGACCCGCGCCGCGTGGGACGCGGTGCGCCGGCTGCTCATCGGCGCACCAGCCCCCGACCTGCGTAAATCCTGAGTGCTCAGGCGGTGCACCCGCTGTCGGCGAGGGTGAAGTACCCCGCCGGGGACTCGCGCAGGGTGTGGGCGACGAACACGTTGTACAGGCCCATCGCCTGGCCCGAGCCCTCGGCGTACACCAGCCCGCCCGTGGTGCGCGCCCGTCCGGCCGCCACGTGCGCGTAGTTGGTCGCGGTGAAGCAGCGGGCCGGGGCGGTGCCGGTGGTGACCGCCGTCACCGCGGCCGACGCGGTGCCGGGGGTGCCCGCCGCGTCGAGCGCCGTCACCGTGTAGCGGTGGCTGCTGCCCGCGGCGAGACCGGTGTCGGTGTACGAGGCCGTGACGGGCGAGGCGATCCGGGTCCCGTCCCGGCCGACCGCGTAGGAGGCCGCGCCCTCGACCGGGTCCCAGGCCAGTGAGACGCTGTCCGCCGTGACCCCGGCGACCCGCAGCCCGGACGGGGCGGGCAGCCCGTCACCGCCCCCGCCCGGGACGTCCTGGTCCAGGCCCCAGAAGACGCCCGTGTGGTACGCCGAGCAGACGGTGTTCAGGAAGTACGCGCCGCTCGCCCCGCACCGGTCGGTGCCCGAGCCGGGGCTCACCGGCAGGCCGTGGCCCATCCCGGAGACCGAGTACGTCACCACCGCGGGCCTGCCCGAGGCGTCGTCGTAGGTGCTGCGCGTCGTGCTGCCGGGCAGGGTGTCGGTGGCCGAGGGGGTCTGGCCGATGCCCCACACGTCCGTCCACTGGTCGCGCAGCGCCGTGGCGTTGGCCGGGTTCACCGTGTAGTCGGCGGTGCCCTGCCAGATCGCCACCCGGGGCCGGGGGCCCGTGTAGCCGGGGTAGGCGTCGCGGACCTTGTCGCCCCACTGCGCGGGCGTCAGCCTCACCGTGCCGGACTGGCAGGAGGACGCGCCGGCCTGGCTGGTCGCGCACTGGGCGGGCAGCCCCGAGGCGATCGAGCCGCCCGCGAACACGTCCGGGTAGGCGGCCAGCAGATCGGCCGCCATGCCGCCGCCCGCCGACAGGCCGGTGACGTACACCCGGTCGCCGGCCGAGCCGTACGTCCGCTTCGCGTACTCCACCATCTGCGCGACCGAGGCGGCCTCGCCCCGGCCCCTCCCGCTCTCGGCCGGGTCGAACCAGCCGAAGCAGGACAGGGCGTTGTTGGCGGCCGTGGTCTGCGGGAACACCACGGCGAAGCCCCACAGGTCGGCGTACTTCGGCCAGCCGGACCCGGTGTAGTAGTCGTTTGCGGTCTGGGTGCAGCCGTGCAGCGCCACCACCAGCGGGGCGTTCGCGGGCAGCCCGTCGGGGACGTACGCGTACATCTGGAGGTTGCCGGGGTTCGCGCCGAAGCCGGTGACCTGTTGCAGACCGGCGGCGGCGGTGGCCGGTCGCGCGGTTCCGGCCACGCTCAGCAGCGCGGCGACGAGCGCCAGCGCGGCGGTGGACGCGACGCGCCCGAGCAGGCGTCGCAGGATCGGTGGGCGCACGGATGCCTCCTGTGGGGGGACGGGCGCGGCCCGGGGAAGGCCGCGGCCCGGCGGACGGTGCGGGTGGGATGCGCGGACGCTACGGGCCGGGGCGGCGCGGGCCCATGGGCCCGGCGGCCACTCCCCGGCCCCGGCAGTGTGCGCCGCCCCCGTTGCGCGGCCGCGGGGGCCCGGGGCGCACGCCCTTGACCTGGAGTGCACTCCAACGGACAGACTCCCGCTCAACGCCCTGACCGGAACGGGCTGTTGACGAGGGGACCACCATGCGATACCGCACGATCGGCACGGACGCCGCCACCCGCCGGGAGGTGAGCGTGATCAGCCTCGGCGCCATGCTGATGGGCACCCGCACCGACGAGGCGACCTCCTTCGCCATCCTCGACCGGTACGCCGAGGCGGGCGGAACGTTCATCGACACCTCCGACAACTACGCGTTCTGGGTCAACGGCACCCGCGGCGGCGAGAGCGAGGAACTGCTCGGCCGCTGGCGCCGCAGCCGGGGCGTCGGCGATGCGATCGTCATCGCCACCAAGCTCGGCGCCCGGCCCTCCGTCCCCGCCACCGACTTCACCAAGGGCATCGTGGGCCTCTCCGCGAAGGTGGTCCGCGAGTCGGCGGAGCGCAGCCGCGAACGCCTCGGCGTGGAGAAGATCGACCTGCTGTACGCCCACGTCCAGGACCCGGGCGTGCCGCTGGAGGAGACCGTCGGGGCCTTCGCGGAGCTGGTCGCCGAGGGCACCGTCGGACTGCTCGGGGTGAGCAACCACTGGGCCTGGCAGGTGGAGCGCGCCCGCCGGATCGCGGCGGACGCCCACCTGCCCGGCTACGACGTCCTCCAGTACCACCACACCTACCTCCGCCGCCGCACCGACCAGCCCAGCTGGCGCTCCCCAGACGGCCAGGAGGGCGTGGTCTGCGGAGACCTGCTCAGCTATCTGCGGGCCGAGCCCGCGCTCGTGCCGGTGGCGTACTCCCCGCTGCTGTCCGGGGCCTACGTCCGCGCCGACAAGCCGCTGGGCCCGGAGTACGACCACCCCGGCACCGCCGCCCGGCAGGCCGCGCTGCGCAAGGTCGCCAAGGAGACCGGGGCGAGCGTCAACCAGGTGGTGCTGGCCTGGCTCATCGGCGGCGACGTCCCGTTCGTCCCGCTGGTCGGCGCCTCCTCGGTCGCCCAGCTGGACGAGAGCCTGGCCGCCGTGGACCTGGAGCTGACGGCGGAGCAGCGGGCGGTGCTGGACGCGGCGTACTGACGGCCCGTGGCGCGGGAGTGCCGGGCGGCGCGCGCCGGGGACGCCCCCGGCGCGTGCCGCCGGGCGGCCCCCGCCCCCGCACCATGTGGCCCGCCACCATGCCCGGGTACGACGGTGTGTGCACCGGCCCCGTGTGACGCGGGCCCCGGCTTTCCTACCGTGACGGCCATGGAGACTCCCCAGCGCCCGGAGAACCGGGCCGCCCCGCTCACCGTCCCGCCGCCCGCCCCGGGCGCCGCGCCCTCGCCCGCCGACCGGTTCCTGACCGGGCGCACCGCCCTGGTCACCGGTGGGGCGAGCGGGATCGGGCGGGCCTGCGCCGAGGCCCTGGCGGCGGCGGGCGCCCGGGTCCACGTGGTGGACAAGGCGCAGGAGGCCGCGCGGGTCGCGGAGGCGATCGGCGGGACGGCGTGGGTGGCCGACCTCGCCGACCCGGAGGTGGTGGAGACGCTGCCCGCCGACGCGGACATCGTGGTCAACAACGCCGGGCTCCAGCACGTCGCCCCGGTGCACACCTTCCCGCCGGACCGGTTCGCGCTGATCCAGCGCGTCATGGTGGAGACCCCGTTCCGCATCTTGCGCCGGACCCTGCCGGGCATGTACGAACGCGGCTGGGGGCGCGTGGTCAACATCTCGTCCGTGCACGGCCTGCGGGCCAGCCCCTACAAATCGGCCTATGTGACGGCCAAGCACGCACTGGAGGGACTCAGCAAGGTGGTCGCGCTCGAAGCGGCGGAGCACGGGGTGACGAGCAACTGCGTCTGCCCCGGCTACGTACGCACCCCACTGGTCGAGAACCAGATCGCGGACCAGGCCCGCACCCACGGCATCTCCGAGGAGGACGTGGTCGGCCGGGTCATGCTGGAGCGCAGCGCGATCAAGCGGCTGATCGAGCCCGAGGACGTCGCCGGGGCCGTGCTGTGGCTCTGCGGGCCGCGTACCGGACACATCACCGGCACCTCGCTCTCCCTGGACGGCGGCTGGACCGCCAACTGACCCCCGCCCCCGAAGAAGACCGGCCCCTCATGTCTGAACCGCCCGCCTCCGCCGCACCCCATCTGCGCCACCTGCTCGACCTGCTGGCCGACGACGCCCCCGCCGAGGCGCTGGGCGCCGTCTCCTCGCGGGCGCGCGCCGCCGGGGTGGCGGCGGGCGATCTGGCGGAGGTGGAGCGGGCGACCGCCACCGCGCTGCGGATCAGGGGCGCCCTGCGCCAGCACCGCCGCCGCGAGCTCCAGCTCACCGCGCTCTTCGACACCGCGGGCGACCTGGCCGCCTCCCGCGACCTGGACGAGGTGCTGAAGGCGATCGTCCGCCGGGCCAGGATGCTGCTCGGCACGGACACCGCCTACCTCACGCTCCCCGACGAGGAGGCGGGCGACACCTACATGCGGGTCACCGACGGCTCCGTTTCGGTGGTCTTCCAGCGGCTGCGGCTGGAGCTCGGCCACGGGCTGGGCGGCCTGGTCGCGCAGACCGCCCGCCCGTACGCCACCCCCGACTACCGCACCGACGACCGCTTCCACCACACCCGCAACATCAACGCCGGGGTGCTCGACGAGGGGCTCGTCGCCATCCTCGGCGTACCGCTGCTGCTCGGCTCCAGCCGCGGCGGCACCGGCAAGGTCATCGGCGTCCTCTTCGCCGCCGACCGGGCGCCCCGGGTCTTCAGCCCCGACGAGGTCGCGCTGCTCTGCTCGCTCGCCGCGCATGCCGCGATCGCCATCGACACCGCCCGCGCGCTGGCCGACACCCGCTCCGCCCTGGACGAACTGGCCGGGGCCAACGCCGAACTGGCCGAGGCCAACGCGGCGGTACGGGCCCACTCGGCGGCCATGCGACGGGCCGAGGAGTCCCACGACCGGCTCACCGACCTGGTGCTGCGCGGCCGGGACGTCACCGATGTCGCGTCCGCCGTCGCCGGGCTGCTGGACTCCCCGCTGACCATCCACGACCCGGCCGGACGCCCGCTGGCCGCGGTCCGGCCCGACGGCGGGGACTTCGCCGCCGACAGCATGGACGCGGGCTGGCTGGCCGAGACCGCCGAGGAGTCCCGTACCGGCGCCCGCGCCGTGCAGCGCGACGGCCGGTGGATCTGCGCGGTGCTGGCCGGGCGGGAGCTGCTGGCCGGGCTGGTCCTGCACCGGCGCGGACCGCTCGACGACTCCGACCGGCGGCTGTTCGAACGGGCCTCGGTGGTGACCGGGCTCCTCCTGCTGCTGCGGCGCACCGTCGCCGAGACCGAGAACCGGGTACGCGGCGAGCTGATCACCGATCTGCTGACCGACGCCGACCGCGACCCGGCCGGGCTCACCGAACGCGGCCGCCGCCTCGGCATCGACCTGGACCGCCCGCACCTGCTGCTGGTCGCCGAGGGCGGCCCCCGGGAGCGGCTGGCCCCCGCCGCGGTGCGCTACCTGTTCGGCGGGGACGTCCACGGGGTGAGCGCGGAACACTCCGGGACCGTGGTGCTGCTGATCGCCGCCGGCGAGCGTGCCCCGGCCGCCGGGGACGCGGCCCGCGCGGCGGCGGCCCAGCTCGGCCAGCTCGCCCAGGCCCCCGTCACCGTCGCCGCCACCGGCCCGGCGCGCGGCGCCCGGGAACTGGCCGCCGCCCACCGGGAGGCCGCCCGCTGCCTGCGCGCGATGCGGGTCCTCGGCCGCACCGGCCAGGGCGCCTGCGTCGAGGAACTCGGCTTCATGGGCGTGGTGCTCGGCAACGCCCAGGACGTCGAGGGCTTCGTCACCGCCACCCTCGGGCCGCTCCTGGAGTACGACGCGCAGCGCGGCACGCACCTGGTCCGCACGCTCGCCGCCTACTTCGGCTCCGGGGGCAGCCTCGTCCGGGCCAAGGACGAACTCCACGTCCACGTCAACACGGTGGTGCAACGCCTGGACCGGGTCCAGGTGCTGCTCGGCCACGACTGGAACGCGCCGGACCGGGCCCTCGAACTCCAACTGGCCCTACGCCTCCACCTGCTGACCGGGCGCCGGATGTAGGGCGGCCGCCACCAGCCGCTCGGCGATCTCCGCGCCGCCCGCCTCCCCGGTGAGCAGCGTGTAGTGGTTGACGTCCGGGACCGGCACCGGCGTCACCCGCGTACCGCCCAGGTCCGCCACTGCCAGCCGCGCCTCGTCGTACAGCCCCTGGTCCTCGTCCATCAGGCCGCGCCGCGCCCACAGCAGCGTCGCTTCCACGGGCAGCCGCCGCACCGCCGCCAGCACCTCCTCGCCGAACAGGCCGATCCCGTCGGCCCGCACCGCCTCGATCCGGCAGGAGGAGCGCAGCTCCGGCTCGTCCCCGGTCAGGTCGCGCTGGATGTACGCGTCCACCTCCGCCGACCAGTCGCGCGCGAACGCCGGGTGCGCCTGCCAGAACGCGCGGTACGCGGCCCGGTCCGGGAAGGTCATCGACAGCCGGTCCATGGCCGGGCCGATCACCGCGGTCAGCAGCTCGTCGGGGGAGAGGTGGGTGGGCGCGGGGAAGCCGACCCCGCCGTCCGCCAGCAGCAGCGGCCCGAACCGCTCCGGGTGCCGTACGGCGGCCAGCGCCGCCACGAAGGCGCCCATCGAATGGCCCGCCAGCACCACCCGGCCCGGCCCCGCCACCGCGTCGGCCACCGCCGCCGCGTCGTCGGCGTGCGCGGCGATCCCGTACGGGCCCGGCAGCGCCGAACTCCCGGCCCGGCCCCGCAGGTCGGGGGCGACCAGGGTGACCCGGCCGTCCAGCAGCCGGGCCACCCGGCCCCAGGACAGGGCGTTGGCCGTGATGCCGTGCAGGGCGACGACGACGGGGGCGCCGGGCTCCCGGGCCGGCCACCGCAGTACCGCCAGCTCGCCCCCGGTCACGGGCACTCGGATCTCTTCGTACGCGGTCATGGACGTGCGTTCTCCTTCCGGGCCCCGCGGTGTGCGGGGGTGTCGGCGGTACGGCTGCGGCGCAGCGCGGAAAGCCGGGACGGCAGCCGGGCCAGACCGCCGGGCAGCAGGTGTACCACGGCCACGAACACCACACCGAGCAGGAACAGCGGCTGCGAGAGCGGCACCCGCAGCACCGCAGGCAGGCCGGCGACCGCGCCCGAGCCCGCCAGGTCGCCGAGCCGGTGGTCGGCCCAGGTGTAGAGGATGCCCCCGGCCATCGGCCCCCACCGGGTGCCGGAGCCGCCCAGCACCACCATCACCAGCAGCGACAGGGTGAAGTCGGAGGTGGTGGTCTGCGGGGTCGAGCCGCCGGTGAGCAGCAGGTGCACCAGGCCGCCCAGCGAGGCCAGCGCCCCGGCCAGCACGAAGGCCGTCAGCTTGAACCCGTACGGCTTCAGCCCCAGCACCTCCACCCGGCGCTCGTTCTCCTTGATGCCCTCCCAGACCCGCCCGGTGGCGGAGCCCGCCGCCCAGTGGACGACGGCGAGGGTGAGGACGAGGTAGCCGAGGGCCAGCCAGTACAGGTTCGCGGTGTTCCCGATGCCGACGAGCCCGGACGGCAGCAGCTCGGCCGGGGCCGCCCGGCCCTCCTCGCCGCCGGTCAGCCCGCCGGGGTTGCGGGAGACCAGGATCGACCCGGCCTGCGCGAACGCCAGCGTCACCATGGAGAAGCCGATCCCGGTGACCCGCAGGCTCACCGAGCCCAGCGCCAGCGCGAGACCGATCCCGCAGCCGACGCCGAGCAGCGCGGACACCGCGAACGGCAGCCCCGTCTCCAGCAGGAACATGTTGGTGGCGTAGCTGCCGGCCGCGAAGTACAGCGCGTGCCCGAAGGAGAGCAGCCCGGTACGGCCCAGCAGCAGGTCGTAGCCGGTCGCCAGGGCCCCGAACAGCAGGCAGGTGGCGAGGAGTTGCAGGCTCCCCGGGCTGCCGAGCGGCCCGTCCAGCAGCCCCGGCAGCGGCAGCGCGCTGAACGGGGCGACGGCCAGCACCAGCAGGGCGGCCGCCGGCCACCAGCGGCGCAGCAGCCGGGCGGCGCTCCCCGGGGCGTGCCCGGCGGCGGCCTCCTCGCCGGTGCGGTGACGTGTCTCGGTGACGGTGCTCACGCGAGCCTCCCGGTCAGTCCGCGCGGCCGGACGAGCAGCAGCGCGGCGAGCAGGACCACGACGGCCAGATCGCCGAGGCCCGCTGCGGTGTAGTAGTTGGCGAACTGCTGGACCAGGCCGATGACGACGGACGCCACGGCGGCGCCGCTCACCGAACCCATGCCGCCGGTGACCACCACGACGAACGCGAAGATCAGCAGCGAGGTGCCCTGCCGGGGGTCGACCGAGCCGAAGTACAGCCCGCCGAGCGCCCCGCCGAGCGCGGCGACACAGCCGCCGATCGCGAAGACGAGCGTGAACGCCTTCCGTACGTCGATGCCGAGCGCGGTGACCATCGCCCGGTCCTCGACCCCGGCCCGTACGACCAGGCCGTGCCGGGTGCGGCCGAGGAAGAGCTTCAGCGCCACCAGCACCACCACGGCCGCCGCGACCAGCACCAGCCGGTTGACCGGCACCTGCGCGCCGAGCAGCCCGAACGTGCCGGACAGCGCCTTCGGCCCGGGGAAGGTGCGGGCGTCCGAGCCCCAGATCCCCGACAGCAGCGCGGGGACGGCCAGCCCCACCCCGACCGTGGCGAGCACCTGCTCGCGCGGCCGGGTGTAGAGCGGGCGGACGACGGCGAGTTCCAGCAGCACGGCGGCCGCGGTGCCCACCGCCGTACCGAACAGGACCGCGAGGGCGAAGCCCGCCCCGCCGGGTCCGGCGCCGGGCAGATGGCCGCTGGCCGCCCACCAGGTGCCGTACGCGCCGATCGACAGCAGGGCCCCGTGCGCGAAGTTGAGCACGTCCATCAGGCCGAAGATCAGCGACAGGCCGGAGGCGATGAGGAAGTAGAGGGCTCCCAGACCGAGACCGGTCATGGTGAGCAGTACGACGGTGGACATCAGGAATCCGCCTCCCGCGACGGTGCGTCGGTGGCCGGTCCGCGCCCGGCAGTCGTGGCCGTCGCCCCGTGCCCGGCGGGTTCGGCGGCCGGGCCGTGTCCGACGCCCAGCAGCCGCCGGGCCGTCTCCGGGTCGTCGAGCAGTCCGGCGGCCGGGCCCTGGTGGGCGGTGCGGCCGTCCGCGAGCACCGCGCAGTGCCGGGCCAGCCGCCGCACCACGGCGAGGTTCTGCTCCACGAGCAGCACCGGCACCGCCTCGGCGGCCCGCTCCAGCACCTGGGCGACCTCGGTGACCACCTTGGGCGCCAGGCCCTTGGTCGGCTCGTCGGCGATGATCAGCCGGTTGCCGTTGAGCAGGGTCCGGCCGATCGCCACCATCTGCTGCTGCCCGCCGGACAGTGTCCCCGCCAACTGCGAGGACCGGCGCTCCAGTTCGGGGAACAGCTCGTGGACGAGCCCGTACGCGGGCCCCTCGGCGCCGCGCCGTTCGGCCAGCCGCAGGTTCTCCGCGACGGTCAGCCCGGCGAAGATCCCCCGGTCCTCGGGGGCGTAGCCGATGCCGAGCCGCACCACGGTGTGGGTGGGCATCGCCACGGTCTCCTCGCCGTCCAGCCGGACGCTGCCGGTGCGCGGGACGAGACCGAGGACGCCGCGCACGGTCGTGGTCTTCCCGGCGCCGTTGCGGCCGAGCAGCGCGGTCACGCCGTTGCGGGCGACGTCCAGGTCGATGCCGTGCAGGATGTGCCGCCCGCCGATCAGGACCCGCAGGTCCCGTACGGCGAGCAGGGGTCCGGCCGTCACAGCCCCTCCCCGAGGTAGGCCTGCTGGACGGTCGGGTCGGCGGTGACCGCCTCGGGGGTGTCCAGGGCGAGCAGCCTGCCGTGGTGCATCACGGCGAGCCGGTCGGCCAGCCCCAGCAGCACGTCCATGTGGTGCTCGACCATCAGGACGGTGCGCCCCTCGTCCCGGTGCAGGGTGCGGATGAGTTCGGTGAGCGCGGGGACCTCCTCGGCGCTGACCCCGGCCATCGGCTCGTCGAGCAGCATCAGCCGGGGCTCGCCCACCAGCAGCACGGCCAGCTCCAGCTTCCGCTTCTCGCCGTGCGACAGTTCGGCGGCGGTGGCCCCGGCCCGGTGGGCGAGGCCGGTGCGTTCCAGTACGCCGTCGACCTCGGCGGTGAAGCGGGGGGCCCGCCGCCACAGCCGGTGGGAGCCGCCCCTGGCGGCCTGCGCGGCCAGCCGGACGTGCTCGGCGACGCTCATGGCCGGCCAGAGGCTGGACGTCTGGAAGGTGCGGCCGAGGCCGAGCCGGGCCCGCGCGTGGGCGGGCCGGCCGGTCAGGTCGGTGCCGTCCAGCTCGATGGTGCCGAAGGTGGCCGTGGTGACCCCGCTGATCAGGTTGAACAGGGAGGTCTTGCCCGCCCCGTTGGGGCCGATGAAGGCCAGGAACTCGCCCTCGCGGACGCTCAGTGAGACGTCCTCGACGATCGTCGCCCCGCCGACGCTCCAGCCGATGCCGGCCAGCCGGAGCACCGGGGCGGTGTCCGGGGCCCGTTCCGCGCGCGGCGCGGTGGTGTCCGGTGCGGCCATCGGTCAGCCCGCCGCGGGCTTCGCGGGCGGCGCGACCTCGGCCATCGGTACGGTGTCCACCAGCTCCGGGGCGGCGTCGGCGCCCTTCCCCCTGAGCTTCGCGACGAACATCGGCTGCACCAGGGCGTGGTCCTCGGCCCGGACCTGCTCCGTGCCCTTCACCCCGTCGAAGCTCCAGCCCTCCAGGGCCTTCACCATGGCGGCGGTGTCGGTGGCGCCGCCCTTGCCGATCGCCCGCACCACCATCTGCGCGGCGGTGAAGCCGTCGGGGGTGAACAGGTCGGGGGTGCCGCCCGCCTTGGTGACCGCGTCGAGCATGGACTTCTCCACGGCGTTGCCGCCGCCGGCCCCGGGGAAGTAGTGCGCCAGGAACGACACCTTCGTCCCGGCGTCCCCGAAGACCGGGTACGAGGCCGTCCCCGCGAGCCCGGTGACGACCTTGCCCGCCTCCAGCACGCCCTGCTGGTCCAGCGCGGTCCACAGGGCCGGCGCGGTCGAGCCCGCCCAGGCGACGAAGACCAGATCGGGCCGGCCCGCCTTCACCTGCCGGGCGAACGGGGTGAGGTCCGTGGCGCTGGGCGGGGCCAGCACGGAGCCGACCTTCGCGCCCCCGGCCCCGAGGACCGCCTTCACCGCGGCGACGTTGGCCTGGCCGAACGTGGAGTCCTGGGCCAGCACCGTGACCTTCTTGCCCCTGGCCTCGCCGAGCATCGACCCGGCGGTGAGGATGTCCTGGTAGGACTGGCGGCCCGATCGGAAGGTGTAGTCGTTGATGCCGGTCACCGCGTCGGTGGCGGCCGGTCCGCTGATGTAGAGGACCTTGTTCTGGGCGGCGAGCGGCGCCATCTGGAGCGCCACCCCGGAGTCGGTGGTGCCGGCCAGCACCTTGTAGCCCTTGCCGATCAGGGTCTTGGCCGCGGCGACCGCCTTGCCGGGGTCGCCCGCGTCGTCCTGCTCGGCGACCTCGATGCGGTGCCCGGCCACCTCGCGGGTGCCGTTCGTGGCGTGGTCCAGGCCGGCCATGAAGCCGTCCCGGTACTGCTTCCCGTAGTCCGCGAGCAGCCCGGTCCGCGAGTAGACGAGGCCCACCTTCACGGTGCCGTCCTTCGCGTCCCCGTCGCCGCCGCCCTCGCCGGCCTTCCCGGCGGCGGTGCACCCGGCCAGCAGCAGACCGGCGCAGGCCAGTGACAGGGCGGTGGAGAGGGATCCGCGATGACGGGGGGTGCCCGTGGCTCTGCGACGCATGGTGACCGGCTCCTCGGCGTGTTCCTGTGATGTCGCCGAACCGTATGAACAGCGCGCCGCCGTCGATATGGTGCCGGGCGCCCCACCTGGCCCGATCCGCATGTGGCCACCGCACATGGAGCCGGTGCGCGACGGCCGCCCGCCGGTACGCGAAAGCCGCCCGCCGGACCGTGCGGGAGCCGCCCGCCGGTACGCGAAAGCCGCGCCGGGGAACCGGATCGTACGGTTCCTCGGCGCGGCCGGTGGGCCGGTCGGTGGGCCGCCCGTTACATCGCGCCGATGCCCTGGATCGTGGCCACGGTGACGCCGAGCAGCGCGAACCCGACGCCGACCCAGCCCATCACGATGCCCGCGACCGCCTGGCCGCGGCCGCCGCCCTCGCCCCGGTCGGCCATCCGCTTGGCGGAGGTGCCGAGGACCAGCGCGATGATCGGCAGGATGATCGGGATGAGTACGAGGCCGAGGATGCCGAGCACCATCGAGGCGGTGGCCTTGCCGCTGGGCAGCGCGGCGCCACCGGGGTACCCGTAACCGGCCGGCGGCTGCGCGCCGAATCCCGGTCCGCCCGGGGCCTGGAACCCGGCCGTGTCGCCGGCGATACCTGACTGTTGACGTGCTCCCTGGCCTAAAGTCCAGGGATTCCGGCCTGGGTCGTCTGACCCTTCCGGGGGCTTCCTGCTTCAACGCGCTGTGCGGGCACATGTGCCCGTCTTACCTGCGCTCCACAGGCGTTTAGTGTCTCCGCCCGTCCGGCGGCGACGACGCGGCGTCCTTCGAAGAGGACGTTGCGGGCTGCGTTGCAGTCGCGGTCGTGGACCGTACCGCAGGCCCCGCACGTCCACTCCCGGACGTGCAGGGGCTTCGGGCCGTCCCGGAATCCGCAGGCCGAGCAGACCTGGGAGGACGGGAAAGCACGGTCCACCTTGGCGAAGGTGCGGCCGTGCAGAGCCGCCTTGTACTCCAGCATGCCGACGAACGCGGACCATCCCGCGTCGTGCACGGACTTGGCGAGCCGGGTGCGCCCGAGGCCGGACACCGCGAGGTCTTCCACATACACCGCTTGGCTGTCGCTAATGATCCGTGTGGATACCTTGTGGTGCCAGTCCCGGCGCCGGTCCGCCACCTTGGCGTGCTGGCGTGCGACCTTGATGCGGGCCCTGGCCCGGTTCTTCGATCCCTTGGCCTTGCGGGACAGCTCACGCTGAAGACGCCCGAGTTTCTTCTCCGCCCGGCGCAGGAAGCGAGGACTGTCGATCTTGCTGCCGTCGGACAGGACCGCGAAGGCGGACAGGCCGAGGTCGATACCGGTCTCCGCCTCCACCTCCGGGAGGGTGTCCGGCTCGGTGTCCACGACGAAGCTGAGGAAGTACCGGCCGCAGCTGTCTTTGGTGACGGTCAGGGACGTGGGTGCGGCCGGAAGCCGGCGGGACCACTTGACCTTGAGGTCGCCGACCTTGGCGACGTACACCGTGCCGTCGCCCTTCAGGGAGAAGGCGTTGGTGTTGAGGCGGATCGACTGCCGGGTGTCTTTCTTCGATTTGTAGCGGGGCGGGCCGGCCTTGCGGCCCCGCCGCTTGCCCTTGACCGAGTCGAAGAAGTTCTTGTAGGCGGTGTCCAGGTCCCGCAGGGACTGTTGAAGGACGACCGCCGACACGTCGGCGAGCCAGGCACGTTCCTCGGTCAGCTTGGCCTGGGTGATGCGAAGCCGGGACAGTTCGGCCGACTTCACGTACGGCAGTCCCGCCGCGTGTGCTTCCTTCCGGTCGCGCAGGCAGTCGTTCCACACCACGCGGGCACACCCGAACGCACTGGCCAGCGCACGGCGCTGGGAGGCGTCCGGGTAGGCCCGGTAGTTGTAGCGGAGCTGCACACCCAGGACCCTACTGCGATTGGTCTCATGGACGGGCAGAACGATTACAGACGTGGTGGGCATGTCGTTTCGGCGATGCATGATCATGCGCAAGGTCTGCGAGGACTTCGAAGCAGAGCTGAAAGAGTTCAACGGCGAACGCGATCACGTCCACCTTCTGGTGCACTACCCGCCCAAAGTCGCCGTCTCGAAGCTGGTCAACAGCCTCAAGGGCGTCTCCGCTCGCCGGATACGACAGGAGTTCACCGGCCGGATCAACCGCGCCATCACGCACGGGCACCTGTGGTCGCCCTCGTGCTTCTCTGCATCGTGCGGCGGAGAAGCACGAGGGCGATCGTCCACCAGTACATCGAGCAGCAAAAACGTCCGCTCTGAAGTGCACGCCAGAGCAGCCTTGAGATGCATTCATCCCCGGCGTGAACGCCAGGGCTTTCTGCAAGAGTCCCGGTAAACGATGGCCGGGCCGTCCCGACGGATGGAAGGGGTCTGCTGCGCCGCCTGGTTGTCTGGTTCAATGGGGCCCATGGCCAGCCTCCAGCACACCTCGACCGGTCGCAGCGACCTCGAACCGTTCTGGCCGTCCCGTCAGCACCACGACTTCGACCGGGTGTGTTGTCGCGCGTCGAACGCGCAGGCCCTCTAAAGCCGCTCACCCCGGCCTTCGGCCCGCGCGCAAGCAAGTCCGTCCACCGACGACTCCTTCGCGCGAAAGAGCTGACCCTCATGGCGAACACCCGTACCTTCTCCGTCGCGGCCGCCGCCACCTCGGCGTCCCCGGCCCCCGCTGCGGCCACCACCTCCGCCCGTACGCTCCCGCCCAACCGCCACCGGCTGCGGGCCGTCACCTCCGAGGAGGCCGGCCGGCTCGCCGACGCGGCCGCCCTCCTGCCCCCGGGCGCCACCTGGCTGCCCGCGCCCCAGCACACCGTTCCGGCACTGCCGGGGCAGCCGCCGATGATCGGGTACCTGGTCCTCGTACCGGCCGATCAGCAGCCCGTCGCCGGCGCCCCGGGCGCCCAGTTCGTGGTGTCGGCGCCGGAGCCCGCCCCGGAGGCGGGCCCGGTGCGGATAGACCCCGTACAGCGCACCGCCTCGGTCGACGGGAACGCCCTCGACCTCACGTACCTGGAGTTCGAGCTCCTCGCCCACCTGGTGACGCACCCGCACCGGGTGCACACCCGCGACCAGTTGGTGACCACGGTCTGGGGCTACGGGCACGTGGGCGACGGCCGCACGGTGGACGTCCACATCGCCCGGCTCCGCCGCAAACTGGGCGCCGAGCACCGCCGTTCGATCCAGACCGTACGACGGGTCGGCTACAAGTACACCCCCTGACCGGCAGCGGCCGCCGGGGGTGGTGCTGGGTACACCCCGTCCAGGTGGCGGCCCGGCTGATGTCCCGGGCCCGTTCCGGGTGAGACTGTCCCCCGGAACGGGCCCGGACGGAAGGCCCGGTAAGGGGGGACGGACCGGGATGAACGCGGCAAGGCGACGGATACGCGGCTCGACACTGGCCGCCTGGCGGGGGCTCCTGCTGTCGATCGCGGGTCTGTGCGGCTCGCTCACCCTGCTGGTGTGGGCGGTGCTGTCGATCGTGTGCGTCCCGGTGGGCATCGGGGCCCTCACCACCCCCGGTGCGCTGGAGCTGGTCCGCAAGCACGCCAACCGGCGGCGGCTGCTCGCGGCGGACTGGGCCGGGGTCCGCATCCCGGTCACGTACCGCCCCTTCCCGGAGGATCTGCGGAAAGGTCTCACCGGGCGGGTGCAGCGGACCGGGCTGCTGCTGAAGGACCCCGCGACCTGGCGGGATCTGCGGTGGCTGCTGGTCGACGCGACGGCCGGGTACCTGGTGTCGACGCTGGCGGCGGCGCTGGTCGTCTACCCGCTGGAGGGCTTCGTCCTGGCGGCGGGCCTGTGGCGGGTCTTCACCGACGACCGCTACTGGTACGGCTTCGTCCCGGTCACCGACCAGGCGACCGGGCTGGCCGCCGCCGGGCTCGGCCTGGTGCTGTTCGGGGTCGGGGTGCTGGTGAACGAGCGGCTGCTGCGGGCGCACTTCCTGATCGCCCGCGCCGTCCTGTCCCCCACCACGCAGGAGGAACTGGCCCGGCGCATCGACCGGCTGACCGAGACCCGGCACGAGGCGGTGGACACCGCCGCCCTCGAACTGCGGCGCATCGAGCGCGATCTGCACGACGGGGCACAGGCCAGGCTGGTCGCGATGGGCATGAGCCTGGGCGCGGTGGAGGCGCTGATCGAGAAGGACCCGGAGCAGGCGAAGAAGGTCCTCGCCATGGCCCGGGAGTCGTCCGCCGAGGCGCTGGCCGAGCTGCGCGACCTGGTCCGGGGCATCCATCCGCCGGTCCTCGCCGAGCGCGGACTCGGGGACGCGGTACGGGCGCTGGCGCTGCGCATGCCCTTCACGGCGGAGGTCGGGGCCGAGCTGGGCGGCCGGGCGGACGCGGCCGTCGAGTCGGCGGCCTACTTCGCGGTGAGCGAGACACTGACCAATGCGGCCAAGCACGCGCAGGCGGACCGGGTCCAGGTGGACATCCGCCACTCGGACTCCGCCCTGCGGATCACCGTCATCGACAACGGGCGGGGCGGCGCGGTGGTCGGCGGCGGCTCGGGGCTCAGCGGAATCGAACGCAGACTCGGTACATTCGACGGCGTCATGGCCGTCAGCAGTCCGGTCGGCGGCCCCACCATGGTGACCATGGAGATTCCTTGCGAGTTGTCCTAGCCGAAGACCTCTTCCTGCTGCGCGACGGGCTGGTCCGGCTGCTGGAGGCGTACGACTTCGAGATCGCGGCCGCCGTGGAGAGCGGGCCCGAACTGACCCGCGCCTTCGCCGAGTCGGAGCCGGACGTCGCGATCGTCGACGTACGCCTTCCGCCGTCGCACACGGACGAGGGACTCCAGTGCGCGCTGGCGGCCCGGCGGGCGAAGCCGGGGCTGCCGGTGCTGGTGCTCTCGCAGCACGTGGAGCAGTTGTACGCGCGCGAACTGCTGGCGGACGGCGACGGGGGCATCGGCTACCTGCTCAAGGACCGGGTCTTCGACGCCGGGCAGTTCGTGGACGCGGTGCGCCGGGTCGCGGCGGGCGGCACGGCGATGGACCCGCAGGTGATCTCGCAGCTGCTGACCCGGCGCTCGCACGACGAGCCGATGGGCAGGCTCACCCCGCGCGAGCTGGAGGTCATGGAGCTGATGGCGCAGGGCCGTTCGAACACGGCGATCGCCTCGCAGCTGGTGGTGACCGAGCGGGCGGTGGCCAAACACACCTCCAACATCTTCGCCAAGCTCGGTCTGCCGCCCTCCGACGACGACAACCGCCGCGTGCTGGCGGTGCTGGCCTATCTGGACCGGGGCTGACCGGGGCGGGTACGGGATCCCCCGGGCGCCTCAGCCGGCGAACCAGCTCTGCGCGTCGAGCCGGAGCGCGCCCGGGGACACCATCGCGCGCAGGTCGTCCTCCATCGCGCGCACCCGGTCCGCGCCGAGCGCCTCGACCCACCGCGCCCGCAGCCGGTCGAAGCCCTCGGCCGATCTGACCAGGACGTCGATGCCGCGCGCGGTCAGCCGGACCAGCTTGCGCCGCCCGTCCTGGGGGTCGTCCACCCGTTCCACGTAGCCGAGCCCCTCGAGCCGCTCCACGGTCTTGCCCGCGGCCTGCTTGGAGACCCCGAGCCGTCGGCCGATCTCACTGGCCGTGGCCCCGTCGCGGCCCACGGCCTGGAGCGCGTAGCCGTACGCGGGACGGACACCGGCGTGCCCCTGCTCGGCGAGGTCGCGGTGCAACTCGTCGATGATCGAACGGAATCCGGCGAACAGCAGCAGGGGCAGCTCGAACCCCGGCCGGTCCCCCTCGGGCGCCCCCGTCCCGCGCTCAGCCATTGCAAAACTCGACAACCAGGTTTACCTTTTCGTCAATCACGTTGACGAGTTTAGCCCTGTCCGCCCTTCCGGAAAGGCCTCCCATGCCTGCTTCCGCTCTGCCCGAGCCCACCCCTTTCCCCGACCACACCCTCGAATCGGCCCCCGCGGCCGCCCGTCGCACCATGGCGGCGGTGACGGAGAAGAGCGGCTACCTGCCCGCGGCCGTCGCCCGGCTCGCCACCTCGCCGGAGACGCTCGACGGCTTCCTGCGGGCGAGCGCCGCCTTCGAGTCCACCACCCTGGACCCGCTGTCCCGCGAGGTCCTGATCATGACGATGGCGACCCGCAACGACTGCCATGTCTGCGTGGCGATGCACACCGCGCGCCTCACCGGGCTCGGCGCGGACCCCGCGCTGGTCTCCGCACTGCGCGAGGCGCGCCCGCTCCCGGACGAACGGCTCGAGGCGGTACGGGAGTTCACCCTGGCCGTACTCGCGTCGGGCGGGGCCGTGGACGACGGGACGCTCCGGGCGTTCCTCGGCCACGGCTACACCGCCCGCAACGCCCTCGAAGTGGTCCTGGGCATCGGCGCCTACACGATGTCGACGCTGGCCAACCGGATGACCGGGGCGCCGGTGGACGCCGCGATGGCCGCGTACGCCTGAGCCCGGCCGATCCGGCGCCGCGCGGCGGTACGGAGGCCCGGACGGTACGGCTCCGTGCGGCCGAACGGCTGGATCGGCACAACTCGCCGGGACCGCGCCATTGCCCGCCCCCTCACCCGTCGTTAGCGTGCGCTCCGCACGCACCTGTTGTCGCATGCGCCACCATGAACGACGCCGAGGAGTGCGGATCATGACGGAACCCTCCCTGCCCTTCAGTTCCTCCGGCCCCTCCGGCTCCGCCGGGCCGACGCGGCGTACGCTGCTGGGCTCCGCGGGGGCCGTCGGCGCCGCCGCCGCGCTCGGGGCGGCCTCCCCCGCGTTCGCCGCCTCCCCCGCTCCGGCGGCTCCGGCCGCCGCGGCTGTCGCGGCCGGAGACCTGGCGGCCGCGGGCGCGGCGCTGCGCCGGCTGCTGCCGGACCACGCGGACCAGTTCCGGCTCCGCGCCCTGCCCCGGGGCGGCGGCGCGCCGGACCGCTTCCGGGTCACCGGCACCACCGGGCGGATCGAGATCGCGGCGACCACCCCGGCGGCGGCCCTGACCGGGGCACACTGGTACCTCAAGTACACCTGCGACGCCGTCATCTCCTGGGCGGGCAGCAACATCGCCGGGCTGCCCGCCCGGCTGCCCGCGCCCCGCACGCCCGTGGAGCGCTCGGCGACCGTCCCGCACCGGTTCGCGCTCAACGACACCCACGACGGGTACACCGCCCCGTACGCCGACTGGCCGCGCTGGGAGCGGATGCTCGACGTGCTCGCCCTGCACGGCTGCAACGAAGTCCTGGTCACCGCCGGGCAGGAGGCCGTCTACCACCGGCTGCTCCAGGACTTCGGCTACAGCGACACCGAGGCCCGTGCCTGGCTGCCGGCCCCCTCCCACCAGCCGTGGTGGCTGCTCCAGAACATGAGCGGCTACGGCGGTCCGCTCGGCCCCGAACTCATCGCGCGCCGCGCGGAGCTGGGCCGCCGGATCGCCGGCCGGATGCGGGAGCTGGGCATGGCGCCGGTGCTCCCCGGCTACTTCGGCACCGTCCCGGACGGCTTCACGGCGCGCAATCCGGGGGCCCGGGTGGTGCCGCAGGGCACCTGGAACGGGCTGCGCCGGCCGGACTGGCTCGACCCGCGCACCCCTGTCTTCGCGGAGGTGGCCGCCGCCTTCTACCGGCACCAGGAGGATCTGTTCGGCCCGGCGGCCCACTTCAAGATGGATCTGCTGCACGAGGGCGGCACCGCCGGGGACGTCCCGGTGCCCGACGCCGCCCGCGCCGTGGAGTCGGCGCTGCGCACCGCGCACCCCGGCGCGACCTGGGTGATCCTCGGCTGGCAGGCCAACCCCCGGCCCGCGCTGCTGGAAGCGGTCGACACCGGCCGGATGCTGATCGTGGACGGCCTCTCCGACCTGGACACCGTCACCGACCGGGAGCGGGACTGGGGCGGGACCCCGTACGCCTTCGGCACCATCCCGAACTTCGGCGGCCGCACGACGATCGGCGCCAACACCGACCGCTGGACGGAGAAGTTCACCGCCTGGCGCGACAAGCCGGGCAGCGCCCTGGCGGGCACCGCGTACATGCCGGAGGCCACCGAGCGCGACCCGGCGGCCTTCGAGCTCTTCGGCGAACTGGCCTGGCGGACGGAGAAGGTGGACCGGGAGGCGTGGTTCCGGGCGTATCCGGCGTTCCGCTACGGCGGGCGCGACCGTGCCGCGGAATCGGCCTTCGCCGCGCTGGCCACCACCGCATACCGGCTGACCAGCACCGACGGCCGCCCCGTCGACTCGCTCTTCTCCCGGCGGCCGAACATCACCGCCTCGGTGAACACCGCCTTCGACCCGGCCGGTTTCGACCGGGCGTTCGCGGCGTTCCTGGACGTACGCCCGGCGCTGCGCGACTCGGACAGCTACCGCCACGACCTGACCGATCTGGCCCGGCAGGCGCTCGCCGACCGGTCCCGCACCCTGCTGCCCCGGCTGCGGGCGGCGCGGGACGACGGGGACGTGGACCGCTTCCGGGTGCTCGCCGCGCTCTGGCTAAGGCTGATGCGGCTGGCGGACACGGTGGCGGGCTGCCACCGGTCGTTCCTGCTGGGGCCGTGGCTGGAGGACGCCCGGCGGCTGGCGACGAGTCCGGCCGAGGCGGTGCGGCTGGAGTGGACGGCGCGCACCCTGGTCACCACCTGGGCGGACCGGGCGGCCGCCGACGCGCTGAGCAACTACGCCAACCGGGACTGGCACGGGCTGCTGGCCGAGGTCCATCTCCCGCAGTGGCAGGCGTACCTGGACGAGCTGACCGACGCCCTCGCGGAGGGGCGGGCGGCGAAGGCGTTCGACTGGTACCCGGGCGAGGAGGAGTGGACCCGGCGGACCGACCGCCTCCCGGTGCGGCCGACCGGCGACGCGTACCGCACCGCCCGGCGGGTCTTCGAGACCCTGTCCACCGCTCCGTACCAGGGCGGCATCACGGTCACCGCCGAGCCGGTGACGTTCACGCCCGGGAGCACCGGCACGGTGAAGGCCGTCTTCCGCAACCTGAACGGGCTGCGGGCCACCGGCCGGGTCGACTTCGCGCTCACCGGCCTCACCGCGGCCCCGACGGGCGCCACCTCGCTCGACGGGGTCGCGGCGGGCGGCTCCGGCGCGGTGGGCTGGCGGGTCACCGCACCGCCCGAGCCGCTGACCGGGCCGCTGCGGCCGATGCCGTACGAGCTGAGCACCGCTTACGGGCCGCTCGGTGAGGAGCGGGTGACCGAGGTGCGGCGCGGCGCGGTGTACCTGGCGGCGCCGCTGGAGCCGGGGTGGCGCACGTACACCTCGAACGCGGCGGTCTTCGGGCAGCTGGCCGGGCGGTACGCGGTCAACGGGGCGGGCCAGGACCTGTGGAAGGGCACCAGCCAGTTCGGCACCGCATACCGGACGGGGGCGTGGACGGACGGCGCGGAGGTGACCGTGCGGGTCGACGCGCAGGAGAACACCGGGGGGTGGGCGCGGGCCGGGCTCGTGGTCCGCGACTCCCTTGCCACGCCGGGCTCCGGCGGCTTCCTGAACCTGGCGGTGACCCCGTCGAACGGGGTGGTGCTCTCGTACGACACCAACGGCGACGGCACCCTGGACGCGTACCTGCGGCTCACCGGGATCAAGGCCCCGGTGCTGCTGCGGCTGGTCCGGTCCGGCGGCGCGTGCACGGCCTCCTGCTCCACCGACGGCGGGGCGGTCTGGCGGGAGGTGGGCACGGTGACGGTGCCGGGCCCGGCCGCGGTCCAGGACGTCGGGTTCTTCATGACCGCGACGAACGGCGGCAGCGCACTGCGCGGCACGGCCGAGTTCAGCGCCTGGCAGCTGCGGTAGGGGCGGATCCGGCGCGCGGCAGCGGTGGCGGAGGCGCCCGGCGGCACGGGGCTGGGGTGACCATCGCACGATTCGCTCGTTCTGCTGAACGTGTCTCCGTTGCCTGAAGTACCTTCCCCGGCGCCCGGCGGGGAGCGGGCCGGGACGGCGCTCGTCGAGCACTACGCGCGGCTGGTCCGGCTCGGCTATCTCGTACTGCCGCCGACCCCGGGCAGCCACCGCCGGGTGCTGGCGGCGCACGCGCTGACCCAGCGCTGTCTGCTGCCCGGCCGCCGGGCGGAACGGGGAACCGGGCCGCCGCCGGCGGCAGCGGCGGTGGACCCGGAGTACGCATGGGCCCGGCTGCGGGTGGTCCGGGCGGCCCTGGAGGCGGGGCGGCCGCGCCGCAGCGCCGTGCGGGCCCGGCTGCGGTCGCCGCTCCCGCTGGTGTGGGGGCTGCGGCTGCTGCCGCACTCGGGCGGGGCGGACGGGCTCGCTCTGGAGAACGCGCTGGCCGCGCTCTCCGGACCGGGCCGCGCCGCCCACGCCCTGCGCGGCCTGGAGGGGCTGGCCGACGCGGAGGTGCGGCGGGTCCTGGCGGCGGCCGGGGTCGCCGACCCGCACGCGGCGCTCGCCGAGGCCGAGGCGGTCGCGGCACCGTACGCGCTCCTCGCCTCCCCGCAGTTCGACCCCTGCTCGCTCCAGGCCCGGCCGCCGGACCTGCTGCGCCGCCGCCGGTACGCGAAGGCGGCGCTGGCGGCCGGGGCGGCGCTGCTGGTGTGCGGGGCGCTGCTGGGCCCGGCGAGCCACGCGCCGCGGTGGGGCGGGGTGCCGGACCAGCGGGCGGCCGCCGCTGCCGAGGCCCTGGAGCCGGGGCGGCTGGGCCGGGTGGACGCGGTGTCCTGGCGGCGCTCCCCGCGTACGGACTTCACCGCCTGGCCCACCCGGGGCGACCGCGCCGGGGACACCGGGCTGCTGCGCCGGGCGCTGGCCGCCTGGGCCCGGCGGGGCGGCGCGGTGCGGGTCTCGGCGACCCCGGGCACCCCGGCCGGTCCGCCGATGGGGGCGCCGCAACTGCTGTACGCGGGCGGGGTGGGCGGGGCGGTGGTCGTGCTGTTCTACGACGGGCTGCGGGTGGTGCGGTACGCCGAATCCCGTGACGCGGGCCGGGCTTGGGGGCCCGTGCTGGATTTCGCCCGGGTGGACGGCGCGGACCGGGCGTCGGCCGCCGCGCTGGTCGTGACGCGATCCGGCGGCCGTGTCCGCTATCTCACCGCCCCCTGGGTGACCGCGGTGTCGGTGCGGGACCTGCTGGCGCCGGACGCCGCCCCGCGGCCGCTGGGGCGCCGCGCCGACGGGGTGACCGACGCGCTGACCGGCCCGGCCACCGCGTCCGGCTGCCGGACCTGGCCGGCGGTCGAGGCGCGCGACGGTGCCGCGGTGCGGCTGCTGACGGATCTCGGCGAACTGACCCCGGCCCGGCTGACCTCGGGCCCGCCGTCCGCCCCGCACGACGTCGCCGGGCGGGCGGAGCGGGACGGCTGGGCCCGCACCGCCTGTCTGCTGCCCTCGGTGCGCTCGCACGGGGTGCGGTCGGTGAACTCCTGGCAGTTCGCCAAGCAGCCGCTGCCCGAGGGGGACGGGGTGGCGCGCTGGGTCTGCACCCGGGCGGAGACCTGGCGGGGCGCCGGGAGCCGGGTCCTCGCCCAGTTCCAGGCGCCGTCCGCGCCCCTCGCGGCGACGGGCGGTCCGCCCGGGGCGGTCGCGGCCCGCGCCGAGTCCACCCCGGCCTGCGGGGCGCGTGACCCCCGGGTGCTGGCGGGGGTGCTGTGGAGGTCGCGGGGCGGCCGCTGGTACGTCCTGGCGGCCGGCAGCGAACAGTTCGCCTCGCTGGCCGCGTCGGGCGGGGTGGAGGGGCGCTCCGGCGGGCGGCTGCTCGCGGTGCGGGCCCGGGAGGGCGACCGGGCCCGGCTGAACGGGACGCTGGCGGACGGCAGTCGGGTGGGCGGGCTGCGCTGATGAGCGGTTTCAGCGGGTGTCAGGAATTCCTCGCACGCCCCTGTTCCCGGGGCTTACCTCTCAGTACATTGACACCATGTCTAACACGCAGCCGGCGCCGGTCACGTCGGAGCGGATTCCGCTCAAGGCCCGTCAGGTCTCCTTCTCCTGGGAGAAGACGCCTCTGCACTGGGTGCCGGGCGATCCGTTCACCACGCACACCATCAATGTGCTCCATCTCCTGCTGCCCGCCGGGGAACGCTGGTTCATCCACGTGTACCGGCAGGTCCTGCCGTACATCCACGACGAGCGGCTGCGTCAGGACGTCATCGGCTTCATCGGCCAGGAGGCCGTGCACTCCCAGGCGCACGACGACGTGCTGCCCCGGCTGAAGGAGCTGGGGCTCGACCCGACGCCGTACACCGCGCAGGTCGACTGGTTCTTCGAGAAGCTGCTCGGCGACCGGACGCTGCCGCCGGGCCGGGCCCGCACCTGGTGGCTGATGGAGCGGGTGGCGCTGATAGCGGCGATCGAGCACTACACCGCCTTCCTCGGCGACTGGGTGCTGAACGCCGGGGAGCTGGACCGGCGGGGCGCCGACCCGATGATGCTGGACCTGCTGCGCTGGCACGGCGCGGAGGAGGTCGAGCACCGCTCGGTCGCCTTCGAGGTGTTCATGCACGTGGACGGCAGCTACCGGCGGCGGACCCGCACCTGGGCCACGGCGTTCAGCGCGCTGGTCTTCCTCTGGCAGCGCGGCATCCGCTTCTTCATGGAGAACGACCCGAGCCTGCTGAACGGCAAGGGCTCGTTCAAGGAGTTCTACGTGAGCGGCAAGCGCGGCACCCTGCCCGCCACCGGCGATCTGCTGCGTTCGGTCCCCCGCTATCTGAGCCGCGGCTACCACCCCTCCCAGGAGGGCAGCACCGCCCAGGCCGTCGACTACCTCGCCCACTCGCCCGCGGCCACCGCCGCCGAGGCCCGTACGACGGGAAACCGCTGACCATGCCGCTCCCCCGGCCCCGCCTGCGCACCGTCGTCCTGGTCGCCGGCGCCGCCCTGCTGGCCAGGCGCGCCCTGCACCGCCGCATCCAGCGCTCCCCCCTGTGGCCGCTGCCCGCCCTGGAGGAGCCGGTCTCCGGCCACGCCGAGCGGCGCGTCACGACCACGTGGCGACTGCTGGTCACCGAGCGGAGCACCCCGGCCGAGGGCGTCGTCCGGCTCCGCCTCAAGGGCTCGGGGCTGCCCGCCTGGCAGCCCGGCGCCCACCTGGACGTGCTGCTGCCCTCGGGTCTGGTCCGGCAGTACTCGCTGTGCGGCGACCCGGCCGACCCGGACACGTACACCATCGCGACCCGGCTGGTGGAAGGCGGCCGGGGCGGCTCCCGCGAGGTGCACGAACGGCTCCGGGAGGGCGAGGAGGTGGAGGTGCGCGAGCCGCGCAACCGCTTCCCGCTGACCGAGGCGCCCGCCTACCTGTTCGTGGCGGGCGGCATCGGGATCACCCCGGTGCTGCCGATGCTGCGCGCCCTGGCCGCCTCGGGCGCCGACTGGCGGCTGCTGTACGGGGGACGGTCCCGCGCCTCGATGCCGTTCCTGGACGAGATCGGGCGGCTGGACGCGGACGGCGGCCGGGTGACGGTCGTCGCCGAGGACGAGGCGGGCCGCCCGGACATCGCCGCCGCCCTGGCGGACACCGCACCGGGCACGGCGGTGTACTGCTGCGGCCCGGAACCCCTGATGGACGCGGTCGCCGCGGCCCTGCCGCCCGGCCGCAGCCTGCACCTGGAGCGCTTCACGGCGTCCGGCCCGTCGGCGGACGCCACGGCCTTCGAGGTGGAGCTGCGCCGCTCGGGCCGTACGGTCCAGGTGCCCGCGGACCGTTCGGTGCTGGCCGCGGTGCGCGAGGAGGTGCCGTACGTCTCGTACTCCTGCGAGCAGGGCTTCTGCGGGACCTGCCGCCAGCGGGTCGTGGAGGGCGAGGCCGACCACCGCGACGAGCTCCTGACGGAGTCCGAGCGGGCGGACACCATGCTGATCTGCGTCTCTCGCTGCCGGGGCCCGCGGCTGGTGCTGGATCTGTGAGCGGTCCCGGCGCCGCCCGGCGGCTGTCCCACTCGGTACGCTGTGCACCATGACGACCGGGGTGCGCCGCAGGATGGGCGTCGAGGAGCGCAGACAGCAATTGATCGGTGTCGCGCTGGAGTTGTTCAGTCATCGCGCCCCGGACGAGGTGTCGATCGATGAGATCGCGGCCGCGGCGGGGATCTCCCGGCCGCTGGTCTACCACTACTTCCCGGGGAAGCAGAGTCTGTACGAGGCGGCGCTGCGGCGGGCCGCCGACGAGCTGGCGGCCCGGTTCGTGGAGCCCAGGGAAGGTCCGCTCGGGACGCGGCTGCTGCGGGTGATGGAGCGGTTCTTCGACTTCGTCGACGAGCACGGCCCCGGCTTCTCGGCGCTGATGCGCGGCGGACCGGCGGCGGGTTCCTCGACGACGAACGCCATGATCGACGGGGTGCGGCAGGCCGCCTGCACGCAGATCCTGGAGCATCTGGGCGTCGACGACCCGCCGGCCCGGCTGGAGCTGGTGGTGCGTTCCTGGGTGTCGCTGGCCGAGTCGACGGCGCTGATCTGGCTGGACGGCCGGAGGATCCCCCGCGCCGAGCTGGAGCGCCAACTGGTGCACGACTTCGCGGCGCTGGCCGCGGTGAGCGCCGCGTACGACCCGGAGATGGCCGGGATCGTGCTGCGGGTGCTCGGCCAGGAGCCCTCGGACGGGCCGTTCGGGGAGCTGCTGGAGCGGCTGTCCGCGCTGGTGCCCGCCGTGCCGAGGGTGCCGGCGCCGCGGCTGCCGTGACCCGGCGCCGCATCCGCCCTGTCTGCCCCGTCCGTCCCGTCCGTCCCGTCCGTCCCGTCCGTCCCGTCCGTCCCGTCCGTCCCGTCCGCCGTGTCTACAGCAGCAGTTCGCCCTGGAGCGCGGCCGCGAGGCCCGCCTCCGCGTTGTCCCTCCGGCCACGCTCGAAGGCGCGCTGGAAGACGGCGTCACCGACGGCCTCGCGGGCCTGGCGTTCGCACGCCTCGCGCAGCGGGCCCAGCTCGGGCGTGCCGCGCTGCGGCTGGCCGACCATGCGCCAGTACACCTGTCCGGTGCCGTAGACCCGGGCGGCCCTGGCCCCGGCGCCCTGGGCTGCGATCGCCGCGGCCAGGATGTCCAGGCCCAGCGCGATGCCGAAGCGGTCGCGCATGCGGTGCTTGCCCGCGAGCATCGCGCGGGCGTGGGCGGCGGATTCCCGGGCCTCGCCGCGCATCAGGGCGATCAGCGCGAGCTGGTAGTCGACGTAGCTGCGGGTCCAGCACTCGTCCAGGGCCTCGCAGGCGGAGCGGAGCACCGCCGCCGCCCGTGCCGCCTCGTCCAGCCGGCCCAGCCCGGTCAGCGCGAAGACGATGATGAGGCGGCACCGCAGCCGGTAGGCGCGCTCCAGCGGGGAGTCGGTGCCGGTCACCCGCAGCACCCTTTCGGCCTCGCGCAGGCCCGACTCGGGGCGGCCGGTCATCAGGTCGGTGAAGCCGCTGAGGTAGGCGGCGGCGAGGACGCCCTCGTCGGTGCCGTCGCGCTCGGCCTCCCTGGTGCACTGCCGTCCGATCCGGCGGGCGGCCGGGTAGTCGCCCTGGAGCATCAGGGTCATGCCGAGGACCCAGAGCACCCGGGTGCGGTGCGGGCCCACGATGGGTCCGGCGTCCAGGGCGCGGCGGGCGTAGTCGCGGGTCTGCGGGAGGTGGCCGCAGCAGCACCAGAAGAAGCCGATCCGCCCGGCCAGTTCCTGGGCGGCCGCGGTGTCGTGGACCAGCAGGTGGTCGAGGGCGGCGCAGAGGTCGGCGTGGGACTCGGCGATGCGGTGGTACCAGTTGATCTGGTCGTCGCCGGTCCAGCCCGCGTGGGCGTCGCGGGCCAGGCCGAGGAAACAGGCGGCGTGCCGGTCGGCGGCGGCCCGTTCCTCGTGGAGCTCGGCGAGCCACATCCGTCCGTACTCGCGGATGGTGTCGAGCACGCGGTGCCGCGTGCCGTCGCGCTGGACGACGGACTTGGCGACCAGCCCGGCCAGCGCCCGGGACACACCGTCGGGGGTGAGGGGGCCTCCGGCGCAGACCTGGCGGGCGGTGGCCTCGTCGAAGGGGCCGCGCAGGACGGTGAGCCGGGCCCAGAGCAGCCGTTCCAGCGGGGCGCACAGCTCGTGGCTCCAGCCGATGGCGGTGCGCAGGGTGCGGTGGCGCGGCGGCCAGAGCGAGCCGTCGGCCGGCAGGTCGAAACGGGACCTGATCCGTACGGCGACCTGCTCGACGGTCTCCCGGCCGAGGGCTCCCGCGGCCAGTTCGATGGCGAGCGGGATGCCTTCGAGGCGGCGGCAGATGTCGGTGGCGGCCTCCGCGTTGCCCGGCTCGTCAAGGGCGAGCCGGGGGGCGGCCGCCGAGGCCCGGTCCCGGAACAGGGCCAGTGCGTCGGCCGCGCCCTCCACGGGGAGCGGATCGACCTCGATGGTCTGCTCGCCCTTGATGCCCAGGGGTTCCCTGCTGGTGGTGAGCACGGTGAGGCCGGGTGAGGTGGTGAGGATCTCGCCGAGCAGGTGGGCGCAGGCCGGGCGCAGGTGCTCGCAGGAGTCGAGGACGAGCAGCAGGTCCTTGTCGACGAGCCATTCGCACAGGGCGTCGATGGGCATGCGCAGGGTGTGGTCGGAGAGCCCGACCGCGTCGGAGACGGTGGCGATGAGCAGACCGTCGTCGTGGAGGGGGGACAGGTCGGCCCACCACGCGCCGTCGCGGTGCGTGGCGGCGGCCTGCCGGGCCGCGCGGACCGCGAGCCGGGTCTTGCCGACGCCGCCGGGGCCGGTGAGCGTGGTCAGCCGGTGTGCGGCGAGGGTGTGCTCCAGCCTGGCGAGCTCCGCCTTCCGTCCGACAAAGCTGCTGGTCTCCTCGGGGATGTTGCTCGCCATGGTCACCGTCGCCGAAACAGGTGGACCGGCCGGCCCCGGCCCCTGCCCCGGTGCGGCACGGGCGTGTGGGGGACGCCCGGCGTACCGGGGAGGGGCCGGGACCGGCCGGGGGTGGGAGGACGTACGCCGGGGGTGCGGTACTGCGGCAGTCCCCGACGGTGCTGCCTCTCAAGGTAGCGGTGTTCCGGCCTACTTCAGGGAGAAAACCGCCACCGTACGACCCGGAACGGTGAAACTTCCCGAACTCCTCCCATACACGGACTTCTTGACGGTACTATCCGCGCCGTTCGCCTGGACCGGGTGCAGGGCGTACGGCCGGCCGGCCAGTTCCGGAACGGTCTGGGCCGTGGTGGCGGGGGTCGCGTTGAGGACGACCACCAGTTTCCCGAGCCGCATGGTGATCACGCCGGGTGTCTCGTCCTTCCCGGAGAGCGGGAAGGACAGCGCGGACCGCACCTGTCCGGCGGTGGCGAGGGAGAAGTCCCTCTCCGTCGCGCGGATGGTGAGCAGGTCCCGGTACGCGGCGGACGCGCCGTCGATCTGCGCGCAGCCGGGCCGCAGCGCCGGGTCGGCCAGCAGCGGCTTCGCGTAGGGCCACTTGTCGGCGTTGTCGGCGGCCGGGGGCAGTCCGCGGCCGAAGCCGTTGCCGTCGCGGCAGTCCCAGTGCAGGGCGTTGAACCAGTCGCCGCTGTCGTAGGAGTTGCGGTCCAGGGACTTGGAGCGCAGCAGGTCGGTGCCCGCCTGGGAGAGCGCGGGGCCCTGCGAGAGGGTGGCCGTGGCCATGGCCAGGACCTGCATGCGGGCCAGGTCGGCGGCCGGGGTGCCCGCGGGGAGTTTGAAGGCGAGCGTGTCGTACAGCGACTCGTTGTCGTGGGCGTCCGCGTAGGCGAGGGCGTCGCCGGGGGCCTTCGCGTATCCGGCGGGGGCGCCGTTGTAGTCGACCTCGGAGCCCTTGACGGTGCGGCCGGTGGTGTCGGTGAAGGTGTAGTCGGCGAGGCTGCCGGTGAGGCCGACCTTGATCAGGTCCTGGTAGTGCAGCAGCCGGGCCTTCTGCTCGGCCTTCGTGCCGTTGGCGGGCGAGGTGTTGGGGTCGGTGTAGAGGCCGGTGGCGAAGCCCTGGACGCCGGGGTCCTCGTCGAAGGGGCTGCCGCCGCGTACGGCGTCGCGGGCCCGGTCGGAGAAGGTCGCGACGCCGGTGCCGGCCATGTTCTTCTGGGTGGCCTGGACGAAGCGGGCGTCGTCGGCGATCTCGCCGAAGTTCCAGCCCTCCCCGTACAGGATGATGCTCTTCCCGTCGACGCCGTCCTTCGCGACGGTGAGTGCGTCGAGCGCCTTGCGGACGGCGAGGATGTTGGCCTTGGGGTGGTGGCCCATCAGGTCGAAGCGGAATCCGTCGACCTTGTACTCCCTGGCCCAGGTGACGACCGAGTCCACGACGAGCTTGCCCATCATGGTGTTCTCGGGGGCGGTGTTGGCGCAGCAGGTGGAGGTGGCGACGGTGCCGTCCTCCAGGAGCCGCTGGTAGTAGCCGGGAACGATCCGGTCGAGTACGGACTTGTCGTCCTGGCCGGAGGCGACGGTGTGGTTGTAGACGACGTCCATGACCGTGCGCAGTCCGGTGCCGTTGAGGCCCTGCACCATCCGCCGGAACTCGACGGTGCGCCGGGTGCCTTCGGGGTCGGAGGCGTAGGAGCCCTCGGGGACGGTGTAGTGCAGCGGGTCGTAGCCCCAGTTGAAGCCGTCCTTCGCGGCGGCCTTCGTCACGCAGGCCTGCTGCTCCTCGGAGTCGGGGGCGTAGACGGAGAGGTCGCAGGCGGGCCGCTGCTGGGCGGACTTCTTCTCGGGGATCGTCCCGATGTCGAAGGCGGGCAGCAGGTGGACGTAGTCGGTTCCGGCGTCGGCGAGCTTCTTGAGGTGCTTCATCCCCTTCGAGCCGGTGTCGGTGAAGGCGAGGTACTCGCCGGGGTGCTTCGAGGTACGGTCCGCGATCGAGAAGTCACGGATGTGCAGTTCCTGGATCTGCGCGTCGCGCAGCGGAGTGGCGGCGGGCTTCTTCAGGCCGGACCAGCCCGCGGGGGCGAGCTTCGGGTCGTCGAGGTCGACGACGAGGCTGCGCGCGGAGTCGGTGGTGAGTGCGGTGGAGTAGGGGTCGGTGACCTTGTTGGTGACGAACTCTCCGGCGGTGGGGGCCCAGACGTCGACCAGGTAGCGGTAGGGCTTGCCGGTCCAGCCCCTGGTGCCGGTGGCGGACCAGACTCCGGTGCGGTCGTCGCGGCGCATCGGGACGCGTCGGCCGTCGAGTTCGAGGGCGACGGTGCGGGCGGTGGGGGCCCAGACGGAGAGGGTGGGGCGGCCCTTGGTGTCGAAGACCGGGCCGAGTGCGGCGTCGGCCGCGTTCTTCCCGTACAGGTCGTCCAGGACGCCCGCGCTCTGTACTCCGGTGGCGGCGAGCAGGGCGCCGTTGGCGGCGCGCTGGGTGGCGATCAGCTGACCGCGCAGCGCCTCGCGGACGCGGCCCCGGTCGCGGGTGTCGACGGTGAACGCCGGGTAGTCCTCGAGGTGCGGGTACTTCGCCTTCTGCGCGTCGGTGAGCGCGGCGGGGGTGAGCCGGAGCCACTGGCCCTCGTCGCTCAGCGCCCCGTCGGCGACGGTGATGGCGCCGTCCCTGGCGTAGACGAGCTGCTGGCTGGTGGCTCCGGTGGCCTTCACCTTCCATACGACGGTGTCGGCGTCGATCCACTGCGCCTCGGCCTTGGAGAGGTCGGGGGCGGGGACGCCGCCGGTCTGGGGCAGCAGGTAGCCGGGGGTGGCGCCGAGCAGCCAGACCTCGTTGCCGTAGGTGGCGAGGTCGAGGGACTGGTCGCTGGGGAGGTCCTTCTCGTCGCCCTTGTGCAGGATGTAGGAGAGCGAGGTGGCGCCCTCGGCGAGCGGGACCTCGAAGGTGGCGCCGGAGGCGTCCCGCTTCACCGGCTGGAGCGGCTTCGCCCAGTCGGTGGGGTTCTTGGCGCCGGTCCAGGTGTGCAGGCCCCAGCCGTCGTAGTCGCCGTCGGGCCGGTAGTAGTGGAGCACGGCCCTGGTGGTGTCCTGCGGCGGGCGGGCGCCGTCGGGGGCCTCGTCGGCCTGGCCGTCCTTGCCCTGTTCGATCCAGACCTCGCCGGTCCGCGCGAGGTCGACGGTGCGCTGCGGCCCGTCGGCGGTGCCGTCCTTCTCGACGGTGTACGGGAGGTCGGCCGCGCCCTCGCCGGGCTTGATCCAGGCGAAGGCGCCGTAGGCGTCGCGCCCGGTGAAGGCGGCGGTGGTGTCCCCGGAGCGGAGCTTCCAGCCGTCGTAGTCGCCGTCGGCGCGCTTGTAGTGGACGACGGCGTAGTCGCGTTCGACGGCCACGGGCTTCGGTGCGGCGGGGGCCTGTCCGGCGGTGGTGGCGGCGAGGGCGCTCGCGGTGCGGCCGGTGCGGTCGACGACGACGGCCTTGTAGCGCAGCGGCGTACCGGCCCGCACGGTGTCGTCGAGGTACTGGGTGACCTTGTACGGGGCGTGGTCGGCGGAGCCGAGGGTGACCCACTTGCCGTTGCCGGTCTGAGCGGCGAGGACGACGCGGTTGAGCTGTCCGCCGTCCACGTCGGCGGTGATCTCGACGGTGCCGGTGGCTCCGGCGGCCGGGGCCTTCAGGGTGACCGAGGGCCCGGTGGCCGGGGCGCCCAGGGGCTTGTCGGCGCGGAGCACGATGCTGGAGAGGGCGGGGACGGTGACGGTGAGCTTCCTGTCGGCGCCGCTGCGGAGGGTGCCGGAGCCGCCGTACAAGGTGCGGAAGTCCGTGTTCGCCGTGCCGGTGGGCAGTTCGACGGTGCGCGGGGCGGTGCCGTTGTTGGAGGCGACGAGGTATTCGTACGGCTTGGCGGGGTCGGTGCGGGAGAAGGCGTACACGGAGCCCTCGGCGTACCGCTCGGTCTGGACCCCGTCGCGCAGGGCCGGGTGGTTCCGGGTGAGCGCGGAGAGCGCGGCGATGTTCCGGTACAGCGGGTGGCCGGTGTCGTACGCGTCAAGGGCGTGGGTGCGGTCGGTGCCGAGCTGGTCGTCGTCGAGGTAGTCGGCGGTCTTCGAGGCGAACATGGTCTGCCGGGCGTCCTTGTCGCCGCCCGCGCCGGTGAAGCCCTGTTCGTCGCCGTAGTAGACGACGGGGTTGCCGCGGCCGAGGAACATCAGCTCGTTGGCGAGCTTCGCGCGGGCGAGGAGCTCGGCGTCGCCGGCCTTCGGGTTGTCCTGCTTCAGGAACGTCCCGATGCGGCCCATGTCGTGGTTGCCGAGGAAGGTGACCTGCTCGTAGGCGTTGGCCTTGTCGGTGGTGTAGCGGTAGTCCTCGCCGAACACCGCGGCGAGCTTCGCCGCCGGGGCGCCCTGGGAGGCGTACTGGCGGGCGGCCTCCTGGAACGGGAAGTCGAGGGTGGCGTCGAGCCGGCCGCGGGTGACGTAGGGCGAGGTGACGGCGGTGTCCGAGGAGTAGACCTCGCCGAACATGAAGAAGTCCTCGCGTCCGCGCTTGGCCGCGTAGGCGTCGAGGGCGGTGGCCCACTGGGTCCAGAAGTCCAGGTCGACGTGTTTGACGGTGTCGATCCGGAACCCGTCGATGCCGAAGTCGCGGACCCACTTCTCGTAGATCTTCTCCATGCCGGAGACGACCTCGGGGCGTTCGGTCCACAGGTCGTCGAGCCCGGAGAAGTCGCCGTACGTGGTGGACTCGCCGGCGTAGGTGGAGTCGCCGCGGTTGTGGTACATCGTCGGGTCGTTGAGCCAGGCGGGGACCTTGCCGCCGGCGTTCTCGGTGGTGGTCGGGGTGTACGGGAAGGAGCCGGCGTTCACCTTCGCGAGGCCCTTGGCGTCGTCGAAGGGGCGGCCGTCCTCGTCCAGGTAGGGGTAGGCGCCCTTGGGGCGGTAGCCGTAGGTCCGCTCGGCGTAGTCGACGGTGTCGGCGGTGTGGTTGGTGATGACGTCGAAGAAGACCTTCATGCCCTTGGCATGGGCCTTGTCGATCAGCTTCGTCAGGTCGGCGTTGGTGCCGAAGTGCGGGTCGACCCGGGTGAAGTCGGTGATCCAGTAGCCGTGGTAGCCGGCGGAGGCGTCCTTGCCGGTGCCCTGGACGGGGCGGTTCCTGAAGATCGGGGCGAGCCAGATGGCGGTGGTGCCGAGGCCCTTGATGTAGTCGAGGCGCCGGGTGAGGCCCTTGAGGTCGCCGCCCTGGTAGAAGCCCTTGTCCGTGGGGTCGTAGCCGGTCTCCAGGCGGGAGCCGGTGAGTCCGCCGCGGTCGTTGGCCCGGTCGCCGTTGGCGAACCGGTCCGGCATGACGAAGTAGAACTGCTCCCGCGTCAGGTCGTGGCGGGCGGGCTCCCTGGCGAGCTTCGCGTCCGAGGGCGGGGCCGGCGGTCTCGGCGCGGCGGAGGCGGACGCCGCCGGGACGACGGGGAGGAGCGCCGCGCAGAGTGCGGCGACGGCTCCTCTCCGGAGGGCGGAACGGGACACGGGGCGGTTCTCCTTGCGTACGGGTACGGGGTTTCGGAGGCGGGTGGGTTCGGCTGTGGGACCGCCCCGCCCCGGCGTGGATCGCGGGGCGGGGCGGTTCGGGCCGGCGGACGGGGTCAGCCGCGCCAGACGTCGTTCGTCAGCGTGACCCTGCCGGTGGCGGGGACCGTCGCGGTGCGGTTCGTCCCGCTCTCCCAGGTGACGTTGCCGCTCGCGTCCTTGCGCAGGTACTTGTACGCGAACGAGGTGCCCGCGGGCAGGGCCACGTCGAGCTTCCAGACCGGGTACGCCGCCGGGTCGAGCTTCAGGGCGGCGGCGGTGTTCCAGTTGCCGAGGGCGCCCTGGTCGCCGGTGACGTAGATGTTCTGGCCGGGCTGGGTGGTGGCGTTCACCCCGAAGGAGGCGCCGGAGGTGCCGGTGCCCGGTTCGGTGGTGCCACCGCCGGAGCAGGTGCGGGCGTTGACCTGGAGGGCCAGGGCGGTGTTGGCGCCCAGGGTCGCGGTGAACTGGCCGGAGCCGTTCACCGTGACGCCCTTGCCGGACTGGATGTCGCAGTAGTCACCGGCGGGCAGCGAGCTCTGGAACGTACGGGTCAGCGCGGAGCCCTCGTGGTTGATGGCCACGTACGCCTTGGAGCCGCGGCCGAAGGCGATCTGGTCGCCGCCGTTGTCCCACCAGTTCGTGACGGCCTCGCCGCGCGCGGTGTTGCGGAGGCCGACCATGGAGGAGATCTCGCGCCAGGCGTGCTGGCACTTCCACCCGTCGCTGTAACAGGAGTTCACCGTGCCCCCGTTGGGCGGACCCGCGTCCTTGTCGGACCACTCGTAGCCGGAGTGCACGTCGGGCGATCCGTACGGCCAGGCGAGCATGAAGACGTTGGCGAGGGTGTAGTTCGCGCCGTCCTTGTAGTTCAGGGTGTCGCCGCCGCGCTCGGTGTCGTGGTTGTCGACGAAGACGGCGGCCTTCGACGAGGGGAGGAAGCCCCAGCCCTCGCCGTAGTTCTTGAGGTACGCGAGGTTCTCGTTGTTGAAGACCTGCTTGAGACCGCGGGCGTAGCGGAACTCCTGGACGTCCCCGGTGCCGGTGTACTCGTCGGGCTGGACGGCCTCCCCTGCGCCGTATATCGCCTCCTGCTTCCAGTACACGCCGGGCTTGTTCAGCCGGGACTTGATGTTGGCGAGGTCGGCGGCGGGCATGTGCTTGGCGGCGTCGACGCGGAAGCCGTCGACGCCCAGGGAGAGCAGGTCGTTCAGGTAGGCGGCGATCCTGCCGCGTACGTACTCCTCGCCGGTGTCCAGGTCGGCGAGGCCGACGAGTTCGCAGTTCTGGACGTTGGCGCGGTCCTGGTAGTTGCTGATCTGCGCGGTGCAGTCGTCCATGTCGGCGGCGGAGTACACGCCGGGGTAGTCGTACTTGGTGTACGGGGAGCCGCCGGTGCCGGTGCCCGATCCGGCCGACATGTGATTGATGACGGAGTCGGCGACGACCTTGACGCCCGCGGCGTGGCAGGTGCTGACCATGGCCGCGAAGGCGGACCGGTCGCCGAGCCGTCCGGCGATCTTGTAGCTGACGGGCTGGTAGGAGGTCCACCACTGGCTCCCCTGGATGTGCTCCTGGGGCGGTGAGACCTGTACGTAGCCGTAGCCGGCCGGGCCGAGCGAGTCCGTGCAGGCCTTGGCCACGGAGTCGAACTTCCACTCGAAGAGAACGGCGGTGACGTCCTTCTCCCCGGGGGCGGCGGCCTGGGCGGTGGTGGCGGCGGGGGCCACCAGGACGGCGGCTCCGGCCGCCAGGGCGAGCAGCGCGGACAGTGGTCTGCGTGCCATGTTTCCTCCTGCTGTGGGGGGAAATGCGGGTGACGGTGCAGCCTCGCGCGGCAACGCGCCCTGCCTTCAAGGCTCCTGAAGGTTCTTGCTGCAAGAATGCAAACCTTGCTGCGCCGACGACCGTACGAGCCCGTCAGGTTCCGGTCAACCCTTTGGACACATCCCGCTAACTTCCACGAAATGCAGCAGTTTTCCGCCTGCAAGGACTTACGCAAGGCATTGCAGCGCTGTTACATTTCACCCGACTCCGGTCCGGTCGGCCGGGGGGTTCCGGCGACCCCGGACCCCCACGCGCCCGGCCGGCCGGGCCGGTCACGCGCAAGAGAGGCACCCGGAGCCGTCCATCTCCCCGCTGCGGCCCGTCCAGGGCCGGGGCTCCCGGTGCCTCTCCTGTACGCCGGGGCGTCAGACGCCCCGGACCGCCGCGGTGGACCCCCGTACCACCAGCTCCGGCTGGAACACGTACTCCGTGCGCTGCACGGGGCTGCCGCCGATCTCCTCCAGCAGGGCGCCGACCGCGGCCGCCGCCATCGCCTGCACCGGCTGGCGCACCGTCGTCAGCGGCGGGTCGGTGAACGCGATGAGCTGCGAGTCGTCGAAGCCCACCACGGACACGTCGCGCGGCACCCCGAGCCCGCGCTCCCGGGCCGCGCGCACCACGCCCAGCGCCATCAGGTCGCTGCCGCAGACGATGCCCGTGCAGCCCCGGTCGAGCAGCGCGCCCGCCGCGACCTGACCGCCCTCGACGCTGAACAGCGTCGGGCAGACGAGCAGTTCGGCCTCGGCGCGGTCCAGGCCCAGCAGGCTCACCGAGGCGTCGAGGAAGCCCTCGCGCTTGCGGCGGGAGGGAACGTAGCGCTGCGGCCCGATCGCCAGGCCGACCCGGCTGTGCCCGAGGTCGGCGAGGTGCCCGACCGCCATCCGCACGGCCGCGGCGTCGTCGGGCGAGACGAAGGGGGCGCTGATCCGCTCGTTGTAGCCGTTGATCAGGACGAACGGCACACCGCGGTCGGCGAGCACGGCGTACCGGCCCGGGTCGGCCGACAGGTCGGCGTGCAGCCCGGAGAGGAAGACGATCCCGTCGACGCCGCGCTCCACGAGCTGTTCGACCAGCTCGTCCTCGGTGGCGCCGCCGGGCAGCTGGGTGCAGAGCACCGGGGTGTAGCCGTGCCCGGCCAGCATCTGCTCCACGGCCTGCGCGAACGCCGGGAAGATCGGGTTGGTGAGCTCGGGGGTCACCAGCCCGACGAGCCCGGCGCTGCGCCTGCGCAGCCGTACGGGGCGTTCGTAGCCGAGGATGTCGAGCGCCGCGAGCACCCGCTGGCGGGTGGGGTCCGCGACGCCCGGCTTCCCGTTGAGCACCCGGCTGACGGTCGCCTCGCTGACCGCCGCCTGGCCGGCGATGTCCGAGAGTCTCGGCGCACCGCCGGCCGCCGGGCCGTTCCGGGGCGGGGGGACGGTCACACCGTCCACCACACCGTGGTGTCCGCGGGCAGCTCGATCGTGCCGCCGTCGACGGCGACCGGGGTGCTGGACAGCAGGACGTCGCCGGGCGCCGGCAGGCGTACCGGGCGGCCGGTGGTGTTGACGGTGCAGACGAAGCCGGGGCGGGCGAAGGCCAGCAGCCCCTCGGGGGCGTCCTGCCACTGGACCGCGTCGCCGGCGCCGAGGCCGGGGTGGGCCCGGCGGGCGGCGATCGCGGCCCGGTACAGCTCCAGGGTGGAGCCGGCCACGCCGGTCTGCGCCTCGACGCTCAGCCCGCCCCAGCCGTCGGGCTGGGGCAGCCAGCTGCCGCCGTCGCCGAAGCCGTACGAGCTGCCCTCACGGGTCCACGGGATCGGCACCCGGCAGCCGTCGCGGAAGCCGTCCTGGCCCTCGGCGCGGAAGAACGACGGGTCCTGCCGCACCTCGTCGGGCAGGTCGGTGACGTCCGGCAGGCCGAGTTCCTCACCCTGGTAGACGTAGGCGGAGCCGGGCAGGGCCAGCATCAGCAGGGTGGCGGCGCGGGCGCGGCGCAGGCCGAGCTCGCGGTCGCCGGGGGTGCGGATCTGGGTGCCGAGGCCGGGCGGGTTGGCGAAGCGGGTGGCGTGCCGGGTCACGTCGTGGTTGGAGAGCACCCAGGTGGTGGGGGCGCCGACCGGGCGCATCGCGTCGAGCGAGGTGTCGATGACGGCGCGCAGTTCGGCGGCGTCCCAGGCGGTGCCGAGGTACTGGAAGTTGAACGCCTGGTGCATCTCGTCGGGGCGCACGTAGTTGGCGGTGCGCTCGACGGTCGGGGTCCACGCCTCGGCGACGAGGATCCTGTCGCCGGGGTACTCGTCGAGGATGGTGCGCCAGGAGCGGTAGATCGCGTGCACCCCGTCCTGGTCGAAGAACGGCATGACGTCGTTGCCGAGCAGCTTGAGCTGGTCGTGGCTGCCGAGGTCGGGCAGTCCGGCGGCCTTGACCAGGCCGTGGGCGACATCGACCCGGAAGCCGTCGACGCCCATGTCGAGCCAGAAGCGCAGGATGGAGCGGAACTCGTCGGCGACGGCCGGGTGTTCCCAGTTGAGGTCGGGCTGCTCGGGGGCGAAGAGGTGGAGGTACCAGTCGCCGGGGGTGCCGTCCGGGTCGGTGGTCCGGGTCCAGGCGGGGCCGCCGAAGATGGACTCCCAGTCGTTGGGCGGGAGTTCGCCGTTCCCGCCCTTGCCGGGGCGGAAGTGGTAGCGGTCGCGCAGGGCGGAGCCGGGACCCTCGGCCAGGGCGCGCCGGAACCAGTCGTGCCGGTCCGAGGAGTGGTTGGGCACCAGGTCCACGATGATCCTCAGGCCCAGGCCGTGGGCGTCCCGGATCAGCGCGTCGGCGTCCGGCAGGGTGCCGAACATGGGGTCGATGGCCCGGTAGTCGGCCACGTCGTAGCCCGCGTCGGCCTGCGGGGAGGCGTAGAACGGGCTGAGCCAGACCGCGTCCACACCGAGTTCCTTGAGGTACGGGAGTCTGCCGCGGACGCCGGCGAGGTCGCCCATGCCGTCGCCGTTGCCGTCGGCGAAGCTCCTTGGATAGACCTGGTAGATCACCGCGTCCTGCCACCAGCCGGTCTGGTGGGCCGGAGCGGCGCCGGACGTGCTGTTGACGGGGGCAGCGAGGTGCTGGGTCATGTCGTCCCTGAGGTGTCGGGGTGGGTGGCGGCGCCGGGGCCGGGGTCGGACACCGGCGGCCGCCGTGACTTGGTGCGTGCGGGTCGTGCGAGGGATCCCGGCCCGGATCAGCCCTTGACGGCTCCGGCGGACATGCCGGTGACCAGGTGGCGCTGGGCGAAGAGGAAGACCAGGGCCGCGGGTATCGCGATCAGCACGGACGCCGCGGTCATCGGCCCCCACTGGGCTCCGTACTGGTTGACGAAGAGCTGGAGTCCGCCCGCGAGGGTGAGGTTGTCCTCGCCGACCATGAACGCGGAGGCGTACGCGACCTCGCCCCACGCGGTGATGAAGGAGTAGAACGCGGTGACGGCGAGTCCGGGCTTGGCGAGCGGCAGGATCAGCCGCCAGAAGGTGCCGAACGGGGTGAGGCCGTCGACCTGGCCCGACTCGTCGATCTCGCGCGGGATGGTGTCGAAGAAGCCCTTCATCATCCAGGCGCAGAACGGCACCGAGATGGTGAGGTAGGTGATGACGAGGCCGGCGGGCTGGTTGAGCAGCCCCATGCTCGACATGATGTTGTAGATCGGCACGATGAGGACGGCGACCGGGAACATCTGGGTGACCAGCAGCGTCCACATCAGCCCGCGCTTGCCGGGGAACCGGAAGCGGCTGACGGCGTAGCCGGTGGAGGCGGAGACGATGACGCCGAGCAGCGTGGTGAGTCCCGCGATGAGCAGGGAGTTGCCGAACCAGGTGAGGAACTTCGTGTTCTGGATCAGGTTCGTGTAGTTCTCGAACGTGGTCTCTTTGAAGAAGTCCGTGGTGGTGGCGTACGCGGCGGGCTTCAGCGAGGTGAGCAGAATCCACAGCACGGGGAAGACGGCTATCACGGACGCGACGACGAGCGTGAGGTGCAGTCCGGCGGAAGCGAGCGGGGAACGCTCGCCGCGCAGCCTGGCCTTGCGCGCGGGGGCGGGTGCGGGGGCGGTGGTCACCAGTCGTCTCCCTGGGTGCGCAGGACCCGCCGGTAGACAGCGGCGAAGATCAGCAGGAGTACGAGGATCAGGACGCCCCAGGTGGAGGACTGCGCGAAGTCGCGCGGGCTGATCTCGAAGGAGAACTTGTACGCCTGGGTGACCAGGATCTGGGTGGCCTCGCCGGGTCCGCCGCGGGTCAGCAGGAAGATGACCGGGAACATGTTGAAGGTCCAGATGGTGGAGAGCAGGATCACCGTGGTGGAGACCGGCCGCAGCCCCGGCAGGGTGATGTGGCGGAACCGCTGCCAGGCGGTGGCGCCGTCCATCTCGGCGGCCTCGTAGTGCTCGGTGGGGATCGACTGGAGCCCGCCGAGCAGGGCGACCATCATGAACGGCACGCCGAGCCAGACGTTGACGGCGATGACCGAGAACTTCGCCCAGGTGGGGTCGTTCAGCCAGGGGATGCCGTCGATCCCGGCGCCGGTGAGGATCTCGTTGAGCAGCCCGCGCTTCTCGTTGTAGAGGAAGCGCCAGGCGAAGACGGAGACGAAACCGGGGATGGCCCAGGGCAGGATGAGCGCCATCCGGTAGACGGACCGGCCGGCGATGCGCCGGTTGAGGATGTTGGCGAGGGCCATCCCGAGCGCGAAGGTGATGGCCACGCAGGAGACCGTCCACACCAGGGTCCAGCCGAGCGTGCCGAGGAACTGGTCGCCGGTGAGCGCTTCGGTGTAGTTGTCCAGGCCCACGAACTTGTACGTGGCGGGCATGTGGTTGACACCGATGGACCGGGCGACGTTGCGCTCGTTGGCGTCGGTCATCGACAGGTAGATGCCGCGGACCAGCGGATAGCCGATGATCACGCCGATCACGACGACGACCGGGGCGACCATGGTCCAGGCGTACCAGTGGGTCGACAAAGCCCGTCGGATCCTGCCCGGCGGTGGGGGGTTGCCAGTGCCGCGGCTCCGGCCGCGGGCGACGTCGTCACCCGCGGCCTTCGCCACCGACTGGCCGGTGTGGACTGCCATCAGCCGGCCTGCCTTCCTGTTACTTCCAGCCCTTGAGGAGCTTGCGGTAGGAGTCGCCGGTGGTCTTGACGGCCTTCTCCGGCGTGACCTGGCCGGTCAGGGCCTTGGTGTACTCGGTGACCAGCGGGGCGAAGAGGCTGCCGGTCTCCGGGATCCAGGGGCGCTCGACGGCGGTCTCGACGACGGGCTTGAAGAAGCCGACGATCTCGTTGTCGACGACGTCCTCCTTGGCGTACGCGGAGGTGCGGGTCGGCAGGAGGCTCAGCTCCTTGGTGACCTTGGCCTGGGTGTCCGCGGAGGTCATGTAGTCGACGAAGGCGTAGGAGGCGTCCAGGTTCTTGGAACCGGCGTAGACGGCCAGGTTGTGGCCGCCCTGCGGGGCGCCCTGACCGGCGGAGCCGGCCGGGACCGGGGCGACGCCCAGGTTGGCCTTGTCCTTGAACTCCTTGCCGGTGTACGTGTCGGCGACGGCCCACGGGCCGTTGATGATCATCGCGACCTTGCCGTCCTTGAAGGACGCCTGCATGTTCTCCCAGCCGTCCGTGGCATCGGTCTGGGCGGCACCCGAGTCGACGAGGTCCTTGACGACCTTCATCGCCTTGACGCCGGCGGGGTTGTCGATGGTGACGGTCTTGTTCCCGGCCTCGACCATGTCACCGCCCTCCCCGTAGAGGAAGGAGAGGAACCAGTACGCGTCGTCGCCGCGCAGGTACATCCCGGTCTTGCCGGTCTTGTCCTTGATCTTCTTCGAGACGGTCTTGAGCTCGTCGATGCTCTTGGGGACCTCGACACCGGCATCCTTGAAGATCTTCTTGTTGTAGAAGATGCCCATGGAGTCGATGACCTGCGGCACCGCGTACGTCTTGTCGTTGTACTTGGTGGACGCGGCGGCCTGCTTCAGGAAGTCGTCCGGGTTCTTCAGCGCGGCCGTGCCGTCGAGCGGGGCCAGGTAGCCGAGGTCGGCGAACTCGGGGGTCCAGGCAACCTCGGAGCGGATGACGTCGGGGGCGTCGGAGCCGGACTGGGCGGCGTTCTTGAACTTGTTCTGGGCGTCGCCGAAGGGAACGTTGACGTACTTGATCTTGACCTTCGGGTGCTGCTTGGTGAAGTCCTCGGCGATCTTCTTGAAGACCTTGTCCTCGCTGCCCGCGGTGGAGGTGTCCCACCACGTCACGGTGCCGGAGAGTTCGCCCGAGCCGTTGTTGCCCGTGCTCCCCTCGTCGTCGCTGCCGCAAGCGGTCGCCGCGAGCGCCAGGGCCGCGACCAGGGCGGTGGCCGTTATGCCACGTCGCATCTGAACTCCTTCAACTGCCGAACCGCTCCGTCGCGGCGCCGGGTCGACGAGAACGTAACAAGGATGAAAGAACGCCGAAAGAGTTTGCGGAAGATTTCTGCAAGCTCCGACGATCGTTACATTCGCGTGTCCTCACGGTTGCCGTCAAGACTCTTGACGAAGACAGTCACACCCTGGCAGCACGGGGCCATGCCCCGGATGCGAGCAGTACGACCATCGGACCGACGATCACGGAATCGCCCCGCAAGACCTTGCAAGACGTTGCCGACGCGCTCCCCCGCACGGTCGTACGAACCCGGCCGCCCACCCCGCTCCGGCCCCTGGTGGGCAATCCGACAGGCGCCCGGTACAGTCCACTTCCATGACCGCACGGCTTGCCGATATCGCAACTCAGGCGGGGGTCAGCGAAGCGACGGTCAGCCGTGTACTGAACGGCAAGCCCGGTGTTGCAGCGGCCACCCGCGAATCCGTTCTCGCCGCCCTCGACGTGCTCGGCTACGAACGGCCCGTGCGGCTGCGCAGGCGCAGCGCCGGACTGGTCGGCCTGATCACGCCCGAGCTGGAGAACCCCATCTTCCCCGCCCTGGCCCAGGTCATCGGCCAGGCGCTGACGCGGCAGGGCTACACCCCGGTGCTGGCGACCCAGACCCCCGGCGGCTCCACCGAGGACGAGCTGACCGAGATGCTGGTCGACCGCGGCGTGGCGGGCATCATCTTCGTCTCCGGGCTGCACGCCGACACCTCGGCGGACATGCGGCGCTACGAACAACTGCGTGCCAAGGGTGTCCCGTTCGTCCTGGTCAACGGCTTCGCCCCGCAGGTCCGGGCGCCGTTCATCTCGCCGGACGACCGGGCGGCGATGCGGCTCGCGGTGACGCACCTGGTCTCGCTGGGGCATCAGCGGATCGGGCTGGCGGTCGGCCCGAAGCGGTTCGTCCCCGTGCTGCGCAAGATCGAGGGCTTCCACACCACCATGCGGGAGCAGTTGGGTCTCGCGCCGGACGCGGTGGAGGAGCTGATCCAGCATTCGCTGTTCACCCTGGAGGGTGGCCAGGCGGCGGCCGCGGCACTGATCGAGCGGGGCTGCACGGCGGTGGTGTGCGCGAGCGACATGATGGCGCTCGGCGCGATCCGGGCGGCCCGCCGGACGGGGCTGGAGGTGCCGCGCGATCTGTCGGTGGTCGGTTACGACGACTCGCCGCTCATAGCGTTCACCGATCCGCCGCTGACCACGATCCGTCAGCCGGTCACGGCGATGGGCCAGGCCGCCGTGCGCACGCTGCTGGAAGAGGTGGGCGGCACCCCCGCCCCGCACAGCGAGTTCGTCTTCATGCCGGAACTGGTCGTCCGCGGCTCCACGGCCGCGGGGCCCGGCCCCGCCCCGGCCACCGTCGCCTGAACCAGCATCCCACGCAGGCCCCCGTCCCGCAGTCCGGCGACGGGGGCCTTCCGCCGTGCGCCCCGGCTTCCTCCGCGCATCCCTGACCCGGCCGGAGGATCAACGGGCGGGAGGGTGTTTTCTGGCAGACTCTATGCCTATGGGTGAATTGAGCGTGATGCCACAGGAAGACCGGTCGGAGCGGCGTTCCCCGCGCCCCCTCCGCCCCTTCCGCCACCCCCGCCATCTCCGTGCTCCCCGCCGACCGCGCGTGTGGTTCGAAATCCTGCTCGTCGCGGCCAGTTACTGGGTGTACTCGCTGGTGCGCAACGCCGTCCCGGAACAGCGGGCGCAGGCTCTGCGCAACGCCGACCTGATCTGGTCGGCCGAGCGGTATCTGGGCATCGCCGTCGAACAGACGGTCAACCACGCGGTGAACTCCGTGACATGGCTGATCGTCTCGATGAACTACTACTACGCGACGCTGCACTTCGTCGTCACGGTCTGCGTGCTGATGTGGCTGTTCCACCGTCACCCCGGCCGTTACGCGGCGGCCCGGCTGACCCTGTTCGCGACGACGGGGGCGGCCCTGCTCGGCTACTACCTGTATCCGCTCGCGCCGCCCCGGCTGATGAACGGCGGCCACTTCGTCGACACGGTGCTGGTCCACCACACCTGGGGTTCGATGGCCTCGGGCAACTTCAAGAACATGTCGAACCAGTACGCGGCCATGCCCTCGATGCACATCGGCTGGTCGCTCTGGTGCGGACTCACGGTCTTCGCACTGGTCTCCGCGCCCTGGGCGCGGATCCTCGCGCTGCTGTACCCGGCCCTCACCCTGGCCGTCATCGTGGCGACCGCCAACCACTTCTGGCTGGACGCGCTGGGCGGCATGGCCTGCCTGGCCTTCGGTTACGCGGTGTCGTACGCCTGGTACGGATCGCTGCCGCACCATCTCGCGAAGCGGGTACCGGCGCCGACCGGGCGGGTCCGGGCGGTCGGCCTGGCCGCGGGGCGTCACGCCCCGTAGAAGCGCTCCTCCACCACCGCGCGGGCCCGCCGGGTGATCCGCCGGTAGTCGTCCAGCATGTCCCCGACGTGCCCCGGCTCGTAGCCCAGGTACCGCCCGACCGCGGTCAGTTCGCGCGGGCCGGACGGGAAGGTGTCTCCAGGCCGGCCGCGCACCAGCATCACCGCGTTGCGCACCCGGGTGGCCAGCACCCACGCCTCGTCCAGGGTCGCGGCCTCCTCCCCCGGGATCAGACCGGCCGCGCAGGCCGCCGCCAGGGCCTCGCGGGTGCGGGTCGTGCGCAGTCCGGGCAGCCGCCAGCCGTGCTGCATCTGCATCAGCTGCACCGTCCACTCGACGTCGCTCAGCCCGCCGCGGCCCAGCTTGGTGTGGAGCGTGGGGTCCGCGCCGCGCGGCATCCGCTCGGACTCCATCCGGGCCTTCAGCCGGCGGATCTCACGGACCGCGTCCTCCCCCAGGCCCTCCATCGGGTACCGCAGCGGGTCGATCAGATCGATGAACGCGCGCCCCAGCTCGGCATCGCCCGCCACCGGTTCGGCGCGCAGCAGCGCCTGGCTCTCCCAGACCAGCGACCAGCGCCGGTAGTACGCGTCGTACGACCGCAGCGTACGGACCATCGGGCCGTTCTTGCCCTCCGGGCGGAGGTCCGCGTCGATGATCAACGGCGGGTCGGCGGTGGGCAGTTGCAGCAGGCGGCGCATCTCGGAGACCACCGCGTTCGCGGCCCGGCCCGCCTCCTGCTCGTCGACGCCCTCGCGCGGGGCGTGGACGAACAGCACGTCGGCGTCGGAGCCGTAGCCGAGTTCGTGCCCGCCGAAGCGGCCCATGCCGATGACCGCGAACCGGGTGGGCAGGGTGTCCCCCCACTGCTCGCGCACGGCGGCGCGCAGGGCGCCCGCGATGGTGACGGCGGTCAGATCGGTGACCGCGTTGCCGACCCGGTCGGCCAGCGTCCCGGGGTCCTCCTCGGCCGGGTTCTCCTCCGTGCCGTACGAACCGATGAGGTCGGCGGCCGTGGTCCGGAACAGCTCGCGCCGCCGCACCCCGCGCACCACCGCCACGGCCGTCTCGGCCCCGTCCGCGCGCCCCACCGCGGCCAGCACCTCCTGCTCCAGGTGCTCCCGGGTGCGCGGCCGCAGCCCCTGCGGGTCGCCGAGGATCGCCACCGCCTCCGGGGCCCGCAGCAGCAGGTCGGGGGCGAGCCGCCCGGCCGACAGCACCCGCGCCAGGTTCTCCGCCGCCGCGCCCTCGTCCCGCAGCAGCCGCAGGTACCAGGGGGTCTTGCCCAGGGCGTCGGACACCTTGCGGAAGCCGAGCAGCCCGGCGTCCGGGTCCGCGGAGTCCGCGAACCAGCCCAGCAGCACCGGCAGCAGGGTGCGCTGGATGGCGGCCTTGCGGGACACCCCGGACGACAGGGCCTCCAGGTGGCGCAGCGCGGCGGCCGGGTCCGCGTAGCCGAGGGCTTCGAGGCGGTGCCCGGCGGCCTTCGCGCTGAGCCGGGTCTCGCCGGGGGCGAGCTGGGCGACGGCGTCGAGCAGCGGCCGGTAGAAGAGCTTCTCGTGCAGCCGCCGCACCACGGAGGCGTGCCGCTTCCAGGCCTGGTTGAGCTCGGTGATCGGGTCGGTGCGCATCCCGAGGGAGCGGCCGATCCGCCGCAGGTCGGGGGCGTCCTCCGGAACGAGGTGGGTGCGGCGCAGCCGGTGGAGCTGGATGCGGTGCTCCATGGCGCGCAGGAAGCGGTAGGCGTCGTCGAGCTGGGCGGCGTCCACCCGGCCCACGTAGCCGCCCGCGGCGAGTGCGCCCAGGGCCTCCAGGGTGGTGCCGCTGCGCAGGGTGGTGTCGCTGCGGCCGTGCACCAGCTGGAGGAGCTGTACGGCGAACTCGACGTCCCGCAGCCCGCCGGGGCCGAGCTTGATCTCCCGGTCGACCCGGTCGGCGGGGATGTTGTCGACGACCCGGCGGCGCATCCGCTGGACGTCGGGGACGAAGTTCTCCCGGTCCGCGGCCTGCCAGACCAGCGGCGACACGGCCTCGACGTACTCCGCGCCGAGCTCCGGGTCGCCGGCCACCGGGCGGGCCTTCAGCAGCGCCTGGAACTCCCAGGTCTTGGCCCAGCGCTGGTAGTACGCGAGGTGCGAGGAGAGCGTCCGCACCAGGGGGCCGTTGCGGCCCTCGGGGCGGAGGTTGGCGTCGACCGGCCAGATGGTGCCCTCGACGGTGGTGTCGGAGCAGATCCGCATCATGTGCGCGGCCAGCCGGGTGGCGGCCTGCACGGCCTCGCCCTCCTCGAAGCCGTCGGCCGGTTCCGCGACGAAGATGACGTCGACGTCGGAGACGTAGTTCAGCTCGTGGCCGCCGCACTTGCCCATCGCGATGACGGCGAGCCTGCACCGGGCCGCGTCCCCGGGCGCGGCCGTACGGGCGATGGCCAGCGCGGCCCGCAGCGTCGCGGTCGCCAGGTCGGCCAGCTCGGCGGCGGCCTCGGCGACGTCCGTGGTGCCGCACACGTCCCGGGCGGCTATGGCCAGCAGGCAGCGGCGGTAGGCGACGCGCAGCGCGTCGGGGTCGTCGGCCCCGGCGAGGCCCTGTTCGAACTCGGCCACGCCGGGGTGCAGGTCGGCGGCCTCGTACGTGGCCAGGGCCTGCCAGTCGCGGGGGTGGCGGGCGAGGTGGTCACCGAGCGCCTCGGACGCCCCGAGCACCCCGAGCAGCCGGTCGCGCAACGGCTTGGCGGTGATCAGGGTGTCGAGCAGCATCTGCCGTTCGTCCGGCGTCTCGGCCTCCACCAGCCGGACCAGGCCGCGCAGGGCCAGATCGGGGTCGGCGGTGGCGCCGAGCGCTTCGAGCAGCACCGGATCGGCGCGGACCGGAGCCAGCTCGGGCAGGTCGAGGAGGCGCTCGGCGGCGGAGGGGTCGGTGAACCCGTGCCGCAGCAGTCGGGTGAACGTGCTGCTCCTGCGCCCCGGCGCTGTCGTCATTACGTGCTCTCCCGCTCGCCGTCCACACACCGTCCAGCCGTCCCGAGCCTAGCCGAGGCCCCCGGGGCGGGTCGCGACGACGACCGTGGCGTACAGCTCGTCGGAGACGACCACCCGGGTGGCCAGGCCGTGGCGGGCGAGGGTCTCCTCGGCGCGGGTGGCCTGCCGTTCGCTCGTCTCGATGAGCAGGTGCCCGCCCGGTGCCAGCCAGTGCGGGGCCTCGGCGGCGACCCGGCGCAGGACGTCGAGGCCGTCCGGGCCCCCGTCGAGTGCCACCCGGGGTTCGTGGATGCGGGCCTCCGGGGGGAGGAGTCCGACGTCGCCGGTGGGCACGTACGGCACGTTGGCCAGCAGGATCTCCACCCGGCCGCGCAGTGTGCCGGGGAGCGGTTCGAAGAGGTCGCCCCGATGGACCTCGCCCGCGCCGCCGAGGTTGCGGCGGGCGTAGCGCACGGCGGCGGGTTCGACGTCGGCGGCGTGCAGTTCGAGCGGGCCGAGCCGGGCGGCGAGCGCCGCGCCCAGGGCGCCGGAGCCGCAGCACAGGTCGACGACGACCGCCCCGGGCCGGGCCAGGGCGGCGGCCTGGTGGAGCAGGAACTCGGTGCGGCGGCGGGGTACGAAGACGCCGGGGCCGACGACGATCCGCAGACCGTCGAACCCGGCCCAGCCGAGGACGTGTTCCAGGGGGTGGCCGGCGGCCCGCCGCTCGACCATGGCCGCGAGGGCGGCGGGGTCGGCGGCGGCGGCGACGATCAGTTCCGCCTCGTCCTCGGCGAATACGCAGCCGGCCGAGCGCAGGGCGGTGACCACGGCAAAGAGGGTGGACGGAGCAGGGGAAAGCGACATGTGCGGAGCCTTTCGGGAAGCCGATGGGCGCTCCGCCGGACGACCTACGTCGGGTCGGTCGCGTGGTCGCGGACGGCGAGCACCCAGCCTGGTACAGCGGTAATGGGTCTCACCTCCTTGGTCCGGCCCCGGGTGGGGACGCGTCACCTTACACCGCGCGCCGGTCCGCGCGCCCCCTTCTTCCGCCGTCGCTCAACCGGCCACCGCCACCGGGGAGGAGCCTCCTTCCACGGCCAGCCGGGGTGTGCCCGTGCCGTCGGCGGGGACGGTCCACACGTCGCTCCTGCGGCCGTCGGCGCCGGGCAGGGCGTAGGCGAGGGTGCGGTCGTCGAGCCAGGCCGCCTGGTCGTCGACGCCGCGCTGTTCGGCGAGCGGGGTCTCGCGCAGGGTGCGCAGGTCGAGGACGTACAGCCGCCAGGGCGCGGCGGCGTCGCCGGAGACCTTCTTCTTGAAGGCGAGCCGGGTGTTGTCGGGCGACAGGGAGGGGCATTCGACGTTCTGCCGCAGCGCCTTCGCCGTCCAGTCCCGCATGTTCCCCTCGACCAGGTAGGTACGGCCCTTGGTGGAGACGGTGGCGTAGAAGCGGTTGTCGTCGCGGGCGAAGGTGACGCCCCAGTAGTTGACGTCGGGGGCGTGGTAGCGGGCGCCGTCGATGGTGAGCTGGATGTTCTCGATGGACTTGATGAGGTAGCCGGTGCGCAGGTCGAGGATGGCGGTGCGGGTGGAGAAGGCGGTGGTGGCGTACGAGTCGCCGGTGGCGAACACCGTCCAGGACAGCATCCGTCCGGAGGCGGAGACCCGGGCCCGGGTGGGTACTCCGGGCACGGTGATCCGGCGTTTCTCGCGCAGTTGCCGGTCGAGGACGACGGCCTGCGTCCTCGGCAGCACCCCGGACTTGGCGCGCAGGCAGAGCGCCCCGTCGCCGGAGGCGTAGAAGCGGTCGCAGGCGGGGCCGCCGGTGGTACGTGAACCGGCGGTGCGCGCCCCGGTGAGGGGCCGGCGGGCGACGCGTCCGCCGTCGGCGTCCCGGAAGTACAGGGCGGGCCCGGTGAGGGCGAACGAGGCGTCGGCCCCGTCCCGTTCGCCCCGGGTCCGCTGCTGGGCGTGGAGTACGTAGCCGAGGGAACCGCCCGCGAGGAGCAGCACGGCGGCCACCACGACGGTGATCCGGGCGCGGGGCCCCAGCGGGGTCGCGGTGGTCGGGAACCTGGCACTCATGCGGTCCGCCCTTCGGGGATGGTGGCTTCCGGCGCGTCGGGGGTGCTGGAGGGGGTGCGCGGCAGCAGCGCCCAGCCGCCCGCGAGGGCGAGGAGCAGTGCCGACAGGGCGGCCCACAGCGCGGTGTCCGGCCCCCACAGGGTCCAGGCCGCGCCGAAGCCCGCGGCGGCGAGCATCCGGGCCAGTGCCTGGCCGGTCTGGAGCACGGCGAGGCCGCCCGCCCGGCCGTCGGCAGGCAGTACGGGACCGGCCAGGGCCATCAGGACCCCGTCGGTGGTGGCGTAGAAGACGCCGAGCAGGGCGAGCACGGGCACCAGGAGCAGTGTCCCCGGGCCGCCGGCCGGGGCGAGGAGCGCGGCGTACACGCCGAGCAGGGCGAGGTGTCCGCAGAGGAACGGCAGGCGTCGGCCGACCCGGTCGGCGACCCGTCCGGCCGGTACGGCCAGCAGCAGGTAGCAGGCGGCGGCGCCGAGCGGCAGCAGCGGGAACCAGCCGACCGGGAGGGCGAGCCGCTGCTGGAGCAGGAGGTAGACGAAGGAGTCGCCCACGGTGGCGGCGCCGAGCAGGGCGGCCGCCGCGAGGATGCGCCGGAATGCGGGGTCGCGGAGTGCCTCGAACACCTTGCGCCGGCGCGGTGCGCGGGTGACGGGGCGCGGCGCGGGGCGGTCGGCGGGGACGTAGAGGACCAGGAGCAGCACGCCGAGCAGGCCGACGCAGAAGCTGACGACGAACACCGCGTCGTAGGCGTCGGCGGTCGCCCAGAGCAGGGCGAAGGCGGCGAGCGGGCCGAGCAGGGCACCGGTGGTGTCCATGGCGCGGTGCACGCCGAAGGAACGGCCGAGGGTCTCCGGCGGGCCGCTCAGGGTGATCAGGGCGTCCCGGGGGGCGGTGCGGATGCCCTTGCCGACCCGGTCGGTGGCGAGGGCGGCGGCGATCCCCGCGGTGGCTCCGCCCGCGAGGAGCAGGCCGATCCGGGAGAGCGCGGACAGGGCGTAGCCGAGCCCGGCGACCCGTTTGTGTCCGCGGCCGTGGTCGGCGGCGTACCCGCCGAGGAGGCGTACGAGGGCGGCGGCGCCGTTGAACAGGCCGTCCAGGAAGCCGAATTGGAGGGGTGAGAGACCGAGTCCGAGGACCAGGTAGAGCGGCAGCACCGCGGTGACCATCTCGGAGGAGATGTCGGTGACGAGGCTGACCGTGCCGAGTGCGAGGACGGTGCCGGGGACGTGCCGGCCCGCTCCGCTGCCGCGGGGCGGGGCCGGCGTGTCCCGGCGGCCTGTGGTCGCCAGATACATCATCAGTGGCAGGTGTAGTTCGGGCTGGTGTCCTTGGTCTTGTCGTCGGTGCCGACGTAGGTCCAGCTGTAGCCGTTGTCGGTGAGGTTCAGCTTGAGGACGCCGTACTCACCACTGATCCGCTTCTGACTGTTGGGCTGGACCTCCTCGATGGGGTACGGCTCGGCGCCGCCCATTCCGCCGACGATCTCGGTGATGCCGTCGGCGACCGCCTTGCCGTCGGGGTTCTGCGGGGCGAACCGCTCGTAGTGGTGGTCGTGGCCGTTGAGCACCAGGTCGGCCTTGGCGCCGTAGAGGAGTTTCCAGACCGGGCGGCTGACGGGGTCGTTGCCGTGTCCGCCGGAGGAGTACAGCGGGTGGTGCCAGTAGGCGGCGATGCAGGCCTTGCTGTTCTTGGCGAGGTCGGCCTTGAGCCAGTCGATCTGGGCGGTCTTGTCGAAGGAGTTGGAGTCGAGGGCGATGAAGTGCCAGTTGCCCTCGTCGAAGCTGTAGTACGTCTTGCCCTGGGGGTAGGCGATGTCCCCGAAGTAGGCCTTGTACCCGGCGAGCGATCCGGCCGGGTCGTAGGTCTCGTGGTTGCCGGGCACCGGGTGGGTCCTGGCCTTGAAGGCGCCCCAGGTCTTGTCGTAGTAGGCGCGGAAGTCGGAGATCCGGGCGTCGTCGTACTGGCTGTCGCCCATCGTGAGATAGAACTTCGGGTTCATCCGCTGGGCGAGCGCGGCGGTCTTGGGGTGGGCGCAGCCGCTGTCGGAGGCGGTGCACTGGGCGGCGATGTCCCCGGCGGCGACGACGGTGAAGCCGCCGGTCTGCGGGGGCTCGCTGCCGAGGGTGCCGTAGACCTCGGCCTCGTAGAGCGAGTAGCCGTAGGAGGTGCCGCGGGCGGTGCCGTACACGCGCAGGTAGCGGCCCTTGCCGCTGAGCGCGGTCCAGTCGTCGGTGCCGCCGTCGCCGGCGCTCTCCTCGGCGAGCTTGGTCCAGGTGGAGCCGTCGGCGGAGATCTCGATCCGGTACGCCTTGGCGTACGCGTCCTCCCAGCCGAGCTTCACGCGGCTGACCTGGGCCCCGTCGCCGAGGTCGACGGCGATCCACTGCGGGTCCTTGCCCTCGGCGCTCGCCCAGCGGGTGGCCGGGTCGCCGTCGAAGGCGTTCTGCGGTCCGAGATCGGAGGTCTCGTCGGAGGACGAGGTGGCGGTGCGGCCACGGGAGATGAGGGGGTCGGCGGCGGCGCCGGCCCGGTCGGGGTAGGCGAGCAGCAGCCCGCCGAGGAGGACGAGCACGGCGGCGACGACCACGCCCACCGTGCGGTGCCGCCCGGGCGGGCGGAGCAAAGCTGAACCGTTCGGATGCATCCCTGGACTCCTGGCCTCTGTGGGGGTTGGCGAGAGCTGGGCAGCTGTACGGGTGGCCCCGCACCCGGCCCGCGCGCGGGCGGGCGGGGACGGGGTCGTGGTGGCCGGGCCAGAGCTCTCACTGAGCACGTCATGCCCCGGGGTGCGTGGAACGGCGGGCACCGCGCCGAGCCACCGCCGGGAATGCTAGCGAACAGGAAACTTTCCTACCAGTCCCCCAACAGGCTTGCTCCCAGGGCTCGTTGGGGCCCTTCGGCCTGTCGTTCGAGGCGGCGGCGGGGCTGGATCAGGAGTACGCAAAGCACTGCCGGCCGGAGGATTTCCTGACCGACGAGCAGGCCGGGACGTACGGGAGGTCCGCCGGGGAGCCGACACGTCCGGAGCCGTGGCGGTTCTTCTTCCCGGATTCCCGGACAACGTGGATCGGGAGCCGATCTCGTTGCGGCGGAAGGAGGCTCACCGGCCGGGGTTCGCGGTGCGGATGCGCACCGTCCGGCATGCGGCCGCGTCATTGATCGAAAACGTCTCCCAGTCGTCCGGCGGCCGGCTCCTCGACCGTGGAGCCGGCGCGGTCGGCGAGAGCGCACAGCTGTGCGGGGGTGAGCCCGGCGAGGCCACGGAAGTCACGGCTCATGTGCGCCTGGTCGTAGTAACCGCACATGGCCGCCCGGTCGGCCAGCGACCGGCAGGCGCCGGGCGGCAGGGTGAGCGCCCGCTGAAACCGCAGGACCTTGCTGACGGACTGCGGCGGCAGTCCGATCTGCTCACGGAAGAGCGCCTGCAGCCGCCGGCTGCCGCGCCCCGTGGCGGCGGCCAGTTCTTTGGCGGATATCTGCCCGTGGCAGGCACGCAGCCGGCTCCACGCCTCGGCGACGACCGGCGAAGGCGCGGGAGCGTCCGCCATCCGCCGGGCCAGAGCGCTGTCGATGATCGTCCAGCGCCTTTCCCAGTCCGGCTCCGCGAGGAGCTGCTCGGTGAGCCTGGCCGACCAGACGGTGCCCAGCACCTCGTCCGGGTGCACGTGGCCGTTGGCCAGGTGGTACAGCGGCAGCCCCAGGCACCTGTACGCGCCGAGCGGGGTGAATTCCACCTCGACCGCCTCCGCGACGCCCTCGAAACCTCCTCGTATCGACGACGTCCGCAGACCGGCGACCAGCGCATGCCATGTCGTCCGCCCCGCCGGAGCGCTCCGAGCGCCGTGGAACAGGCTCAGGGGATCTCCCCATCCCAGGATCAACGTCACCGTTGCCGAGGGAAGAGTGAGCCTGACCGGTCCCGGCCCCACGGTGCGGTGGCCCCGGTACATCACGACCTGAGCCTGTAATCGCCCGGAGGGGCGACGCTCCACGTACTCGCCCCCGCTTCCCGACCCCATGCCCGCTTCCACCTCCGTCCGCGCCCCGCTCCGGCGCGCGTCGGTCAAGTCTGGTGAGAGGGGTGCGCCTTTGTACAAGGCGAACGTTCGGGCTGCGCAGCAATCTGGACAGGTCGTCGGCCGGGATCTCCCGGCCGACTCGCCGAGCGACTGAGAACAAGGAGCACTTCATGGGTATTCGTTCCACGCTTGCCATCGGACTCGGAGGAGCCGTCCTCGCTCTCGGTACCGTAGCCGTTCCCGCACAGGCGGTCGCGGCCGCTCCACAGGGCGCGCTGGCCCTTCCCTCGTGGTGCACCAACGGTGCGCCGTGGGACACGGACGGGCGGACGTACGGCGTCCGTTGCGACGTGACCTTCGCCTACTACGCGAAGGTCACCTGCACGAACGGCAGCACCACGAAGATCGCGAGGGGTGTCCAGACGAACGACAACCGCTGGTCGTACGCCTACTGCACGTCCTTCGGGAGCGACTGGCGGCGCGTCGCGGGCACGGGAGGGCCCGTCAAGGCCTGATGTGACCCGCGGCCCCCGCCTCCGGCACGGGACGGGCGCCTGCGCGGGCGGCACGGGGGTCTGCCGTCACTCCGGTGACGGCCCCGTCCGCGCACCCGGCTCATCGGCCTGGCGCGGGCTCTTCCGACGGGGGGTGCCGGCAGGAGGGGCCGGCAGGAGGGGCCCGGGGCCACGGCTCCGGGCCCCTTTCCGCATGGACGTCCTCGCACGACGGCGCCGACCGTCGCGGGTACGGCGGCCGCCCCCCGTTCCCGCACCCGCACCCGCACCCGCCGCACCGCGCCGACCGGCGGACGCCGGAACCACCGGGGTGATCGCCCCGGCCCCGTCCGCCGGACACCCGGCACCTCGGCGCGCGGGCTCAGCGGTCCCGGTGCCGGCCTACAGCACCGGCAGCAGGTTCTTCAGCTCGAAGGCGGTGACCTCGCTGCGGTACTCCTCCCACTCCTGCTTCTTGTTGCGCAGGAAGAAGTCGAAGACGTGCTCGCCGAGGGTCTCGGCGACCAGTTCGCTCTTCTCCATCAGGGCGATCGCCTCGCCCAGGTTCTGCGGCAGCGGCTCGATGCCCATCGCGCGGCGCTCCGCGTCGGAGAGCGCCCAGACGTCGTCGTCGGCGCCGGGCGGGAGCTCGTAGCCCTCCTCGATGCCCTTGAGGCCCGCGGCGAGCAGCACCGCGTACGTCAGGTACGGGTTGGCGCCGGAGTCGATGGAGCGGACCTCCACCCGGGCGGAGCCGGTCTTGCCCGGCTTGTACATCGGGACGCGGATGAGCGCGGAGCGGTTGTTGTGGCCCCAGCAGATGTACGAGGGGGCCTCGCCCCCGGCGCCCGCGGCGCGGGAGGAGCCGCCCCAGATCCGCTTGTAGGAGTTGACCCACTGGTTGGTGACGGCGGAGATCTCCGCCGCGTGGGTGAGCAGACCGGCGATGAAGGAGCGGCCGACCTTGGAGAGCTGGTACTCGGCGCCGGACTCGTAGAAGGCGTTGCGGTCGCCCTCGAAGAGCGAGAGGTGGGTGTGCATGCCCGAGCCGGGGTACTCGGAGAACGGCTTCGGCATGAAGGTCGCCTGCACGCCCTGCTCCAGCGCGACCTGCTTCATCACCAGCCGGAAGGTCATGACGTTGTCGGCGGTGGAGAGCGCGTCCGCGTACCGCAGGTCGATCTCCTGCTGGCCGGGGGCGCCCTCGTGGTGGCTGAACTCGACCGAGATGCCCATGGATTCGAGCATGGTGATCGCCTGGCGGCGGAAGTCCATGCCGACGTTCTGCGGGGTGTGGTCGAAATAGCCGGAGCTGTCGGCGGGGGTCGGACGGCTGCCGTCGACCGGCTTGTCCTTCAGCAGGAAGAACTCGATCTCCGGGTGGGTGTAGAAGGTGAAGCCCAGGTCGGAGGTCTTGGCGAGGATGCGCTTGAGGACGTAGCGCGGGTCGGCGAAGGACGGCGAGCCGTCCGGCATCAGGATGTCGCAGAACATCCGGGCGGTGCCCGGGGCCTCGGCCCGCCACGGCAGGATCTGGAAGGTGCCCGGGTCCGGCTTGGCGATCATGTCGGACTCGTACACCCGGGCGAAGCCCTCGATGGCGGAGCCGTCGAAGCCGATGCCTTCGTCAAACGCCTGTTCCAGCTCGGCGGGGGCCACGGCGACGGACTTGAGGTAGCCGAGGACATCGGTGAACCACAGCCGTACGAAGCGGATGTCGCGCTCCTCGAGCGTTCTGAGGACGAATTCCTGCTGCTTGTCCATAGCCACATCCTTGCAGTTCAGACGGTCCGTGCACCACCGCCCGGGACAGGGGAGGAGCTCCAGTGTCACGACCCGGGATTTCACCCAGATTACGCACACACAGTGAGATGGAGCACTCGGCCACCCACTACGATCGGCGCCCACGGCGCGCCGGGGGCGGAGCGGCTCCGCGACGGCCCCGCACGCGCCCGTGTCCCTGCCCGTGACCGCCCCTTCGCAGAAGGACCTGACGCCATGAGCTTCGCCCCGCAGAACCCCGTGGACCAGACGCACGACGCCCACCGCCCGGGAGGGCGCCGCGACCGCGCCCTGGCCATAGGCCTGAGCGTGCTCGTCGTCGTGGGCATGGTCGGCTTCGGCTCGTACCTGGTGCTGACGGCCACGTCCGAGGCGGCCGACCAGAAGCGGTCCGCCCCGACGGACGGAGGCGGCACGACGGGCGACGGCAAGGCGCCCTCGCCCGGCCGGGAGCGGCCCGCCGACGGGAAGATCGAGGGGCTGCGGACCTGGGACGCGGCGAAGCTGACCCGCAATCACGTCAACGGGCCCGTCACGTACCCGATGAAGCCTCCGGTCGGCGGTGACCACAACCCCGTTTGGATGAACTGCGACGGCGTGGTCTACACCAAGGCCCTCCCCGATGTGAACGCCGTGCATTCGCTGGAGCACGGATCGGTGTGGGTGACCTACACCGGCAAGGCACCGCGCGCCGATGTCGACAAGCTCGCCGAACAGGTGTCCAGGACGCCCTACTCGCTGATGAGCCCGTACCCGGACCAGTCCGGGGCGATCATGCTGACCGCCTGGGGCAAGCAGCTGACCGTGAACAGCGCCGACGACCCCAGGGTCGGGCAGTTCTTCTCGCAGTTCGTGCAGGGCCCGCAGACCCCCGAGCCCGGTGCCACGTGCTCGGGCGGGCTGGAGGCGCCGTGACCCCGGCGGTACGCGTCCGGCGCGGCCGGTGGGCGGCGGGCTCCGTCGCGGCGCTCGCGCTGCTGTGCGCGGGGGCGGCGACGGTCGCCTCCGCGCACGGGGGCGGGAGCGGGGCGGACCACCACGCCACCGCGCAGCGCACGCCCGCGACGGACTCGGCGGACGCCGGTTTCGCCCGCGACATGGCCGTCCACCATCAGCAGGCGGTGGAGATGTCCTTCGTCGTACGCGACCGTACGCACGACGAGGAGGTGCGCCGTCTCGCGTACGACATCGCCAACACCCAGGCCAACCAGCGCGGCATGCTGCTCGGCTGGCTGGATCTGTGGGAACTGCCGAAGACGGCCGCCGGGCAGGAGCCGATGGGCTGGATGGCGGCCGGGCACGAGGGGCACTCCACGGCCGGCCCGGCGGACATGGCGGACATGGCGCAGATGAGCGGGGCGGCCGGGACGGGCGACGGCTACCGGCCGCACGACGGCTCCCTGATGCCCGGCATGGCCACCCGGACGGAGCTGGCGCGGCTCCGCGGCGCGAGCGGCAGGGCGGCCGAGGTGCTCTACCTCCAGCTGATGACCGACCACCACAGGGGCGGCATCGACATGGCCCGCGGCTGCGCGCGGCTGTGCGTGGTGCCGGCGGAGCGGCGGCTGGCCCGGGGGATGGTCGAGGCGCAGCAGTCGGAGCTGGACGCGATGGCCGGCATGCTGGCGGCCCGCGGGGCGACACCCCGCCCCTGAAAAGTTCCCTCCGGCCGCAGATGCACCCGAACGGGTGACAGCGGTCGCGTCCCCCGAACGGACCCATGACGATGGGTCCGTTCGGGGGCGCACAGCATGCCCATCGGCACGCAGGAGGAATTCCTCATGACCACCGCCAAGGACATCATGCACACCGGGGCCACCTGGATCCCCGCGCACGAGACGCTCGACCGGGCCGCGCAGCTGATGCGTGACCACAAGGTCGGTGCGCTGCCCATCTCGGCCAACGGCGAGCAGGACCGGATGATCGGCATCCTCACGGACCGCGACATCGTGATCGGCTGCGTGGCCATGGGCCACGACCCGTCGAAGATGACCGCGGGCGACCTCGCCCACGGCACGCCGCGCTGGATCGACGCGGAGGCGGAGGTGGACATGGTGCTGGACGAGATGCAGACGCACCGTATCCGCCGGCTTCCGGTGGTCGAGAACAAGAAGCTGATCGGCATGATCAGCGAGGCCGATCTGGCGCAGCACCTCAGCGACGAGCAGATCGCCGGCTGGGCGGCGAAGGTCTACGCGCACGGCTGATTCCGCCGTCGTACGGCCCCGCTGCCCCGGTCCGCCACCCCGGCCCGGCCCCCTCCTGCCCGAGGGGTGCCGGGCCGTCCCGCATCCCCGTCGCCGCCCGGCCCCGTCCCCGTCCCGATCCCCGCCGCGGGACCCGTCTTCACCGCCGTGAGGACACGGCCGCAGGACGCGCGACTGCTCCGGCGCGCGGGTGATACCCGGCGGGGGTAGTGTGCTCGACATGACCCTGAGTGGACGCATGACATACGGACAGTCGTCGCTGTCCGCGCCGCTGATATAGGAGGGGCGCGCCTCCCCCTCCCCCAGCAGACCGACCCGCCGAACACATTTCGAGGTGCACTCCGTCATGCGTACTCCACCCACCCGACGCGCCGTGCTCGGCGCCGCTGTCGCCACCGCCGGTTCGGCGGTACTGGCCGGGTGCTCCGACGAATCCGGTACGGGCCGCGACGGCCGGACGACCGACGGCCCGAGCGCCGGCGGTACGAGCCACGGCGGCGCGAACCGCGGGGGCGCCCCCCGCGGGCGGTCCAAGGGCGAGTACGTCTCCCCGGACGGGCCGGAGGTCTCCACGGCCGAGGCCGGGCGGGGCACCGGCCCGCTGCGGAAGGTGAATCTCGTCGCCGCCCCGGCCCGGCTCGAACTGGGCGCCGGGATCACCGTCGACTCCTGGGCGTACGACGGCCGGCTGCCCGGCAAGGAGCTGCGGGTCACCGTCGGCGACACCCTGGCGCTCAACCTGGCCAACAACCTCCCCGCGGAAACGTCACTGCACTGGCACGGCCTCAACGTGCGCAACAACATGGACGGCGTGCCCGAGGTGACCCAGGCGCCCATCGGGCCCAGGACCGAGTACTCCTACCGGTTCACCGTGCCGCACGCCGGGTCGTTCTGGTTCCACCCGCACACGGGCGTCCAGCAGGACCGGGGGCTGTACGCGCCGCTGATCGTGGACGACCCGAAGGAGCCCCTCAAGTACGACAAGGAGTGGGTCGTCGTCCTGGACGACTGGGTCGACGGGGTGGACGGCTCGACGCCCGACTCGGTGCTGAACGAGCTGAGCCACGGCCGGGGCGGCATGGGCCACGGCATGAGCCACGGCGCGGGCGGGCACGGCGCGCCGGGGAAGCCCGCCAGGTCCAACGGCGGGAAGCCGCTCAGCGGGCCCTCGCGGCTGGAGAAGGACTCGTACAGCAGGCTGCTCGACAGCCACGGCGGCGATGTCGCCTACCCGTACTACCTGATCAACGGCCGCGTCCCGAAGGCCCCCACCACCTTCGGCGCCAAGCCCGGCGAGCGCATCCGGATCCGCATCATCAACGCGGGCGGCGACACCGCCTTCCGGGTGGCGCTCGGCGGCCACCGGATGACGATCACCCACACCGACGGCTACCCGGTCCGGCACACCACGACCGACGCCCTGCTGCTGGGCATGGGCGAGCGGTACGACGTGGTGGTCACCGCGGGGGACGGGGTCTTCCCGCTGACCGCGCTCGCGGAGGGCAAGAACGCCACGGCGCTGGCCCTGCTCCGCACCGGCAAGGGCACCGCGCCCGCCGCGAACGTGCGCCCCAAGGAACTGGACGGACGGCTGGTCGAGGCGTTCGAGCTGATGCCGGACCCGTCCATGGAGCTGCCCCGGCGCGCGCCCGACCGGCTCCACCGGTTCAAGCTGACCGGCAACATGCGGGCGTACAACTGGGCCTTCGACCACACTCCGTACAACCCGCACCAGCGCCATCCGGTGCGGGCCGGCGAGCGGGTCCGGCTGGAGTTCTACAACGCCACGGAGATGTGGCACCCGATCCATCTGCACGGGCACTCCTTCGGCGTGGTCGGCCCGGCCGGGCGGCGCCACGAGGCCACCCAGCGGGGCCGGTCCCACTGGGCGCGCAAGGACACCACGATCGTCCGGCCGAACAGCTCCCTTGCCGTCGAGTTCGACGCGAACAACCCGGGGCTGTGGATGCTGCACTGCCACAACATCTACCACTCGGACATGGGCATGATGACGGTCCTCGGCTACCGCACCTGATCCGCCCCCGGGGCGCGGTTCTCGCGGGCCGCGGAGCGGGTTCCGCGTCCCGCGAGGACATTGCGTCAGTCAGACGATTACACTGGTCCGCGTGCCTCAACTACGTCTCGCACTGAATCAGATCGACTCGACCGTCGGCGATCTCGCCGGAAACACCGAGGCGATCGTCCACTGGACCCGGCACTCCGCCGAACAGGGCGCCCACCTGGTGGCGTTCCCGGAGATGGTGCTGACCGGCTACCCCGTCGAGGACCTGGCCCTGCGCCCGTCCTTCGTCGAGGCCTCCCGGCAGGCGCTGCACGCGCTCGCCGCCCGGCTCGACGCGGAGGGCTTCGGGGAGCTGCCGGTGGTGGTCGGCTACCTCGACCGCTCCGAGACGGCCCAGCCCCGCTACGGGCAGCCCGCCGGGGCCCCGCAGAACGCCGCCGCGGTGCTGCACCGCGGGCAGGTCGCGCTGAAGTACGCCAAGCACCACCTGCCCAATTACGGCGTCTTCGACGAGTTCCGGTACTTCGTGCCGGGCGACTCGATGCCGGTGGTGCGGGTGCACGGCGTCGATGTGGCGCTCGCGATCTGCGAGGACCTCTGGCAGGACGGCGGCCGGGTGCCCGCCGCCCGGGCCGCCGGTGCCGGGCTGCTGCTGTCGATCAACGCCTCGCCGTACGAGCGGGACAAGGACGACACCCGGCTGGAGCTGGTCCGCAAGCGGGCCCAGGAGGCCGGCTGCACCACCGCGTACCTGGCGATGATCGGCGGCCAGGACGAGCTGGTCTTCGACGGCGACTCGATCGTGGTCGACCGGGACGGCGAGGTGATCGCCCGCGCCCCGCAGTTCGCCGAGGGCAGCGTCGTGCTCGACCTGGAGCTTCCGGCGGCCGCCGCCCAGGCCCCGTCCGGGGTCGTCAACGACGGCCTGCGGATCGACCACGTGGTGCTCTCCGAGGAGCCGCTACCGGCCTACCCGGCGGAGCTGACCGGCGGCTACGCCGAGCGGCTGGACGACGACGAGGAGCTGTACTCGGCGCTGGTCGTGGGCCTGCGGGCGTACGCCGCCAAGAACGGCTTCCGCAGTGTGCTGGTCGGGCTCTCCGGCGGGATCGACTCGGCGCTGGTCGCGGCGATCGCCTGCGACGCGCTGGGCGCGCAGAACGTGTACGGCATCTCGATGCCGTCGAAGTACTCCTCGGACCACTCCAGGGGCGACGCGGCCGAGCTGGCCCGCCGCACCGGGCTGAACTTCCGCACCGTGTCGATCGAGCCGATGTTCGACGCGTACATGGACGGCCTGGGGCTCACCGGCCTCGCCGAGGAGAACCTCCAGGCCCGGCTGCGCGGCACGACGCTGATGGCCGTCTCCAACCAGGAGGGCCAGATCGTCCTCGCCCCGGGCAACAAGTCCGAGCTGGCGGTCGGCTACTCCACCCTGTACGGCGACGCGGTCGGGGCGTACGGCCCGATCAAGGACGTCTACAAGACGTCGGTCTTCCGCCTCGCGAAGTGGCGCAACCGGGCCGCCGAGGAGCGCGGGCAGACGCCGCCGATCCCGGAGGCGTCCATCACCAAGCCGCCCAGCGCCGAGCTGCGCCCCGGCCAGGTCGACACGGACTCGCTGCCCGACTACGACGTACTGGACCGCATCCTGGAGCTGTACGTCGACCGGGACCAGGGGCTGGCCGAGATCGTCGCGGCCGGCTTCGATCCGGTGCTGGTGGCGAGGACGCTGCGGATGGTGGACACCGCGGAGTACAAGCGCCGCCAGTACCCGCCGGGCACGAAGATCTCCCCCAAGGGCTTCGGCAAGGACCGCCGCCTCCCGATCACCAACCGCTGGCGCGAGTCGGCCTGAGCGGACGCGGAACGGAGCACGGGATCTACGAGTCCGCCCCGTAGGTTCCGTACTCCGGGCGCCCGGCCGAGGCGTAGGTGTGCACCGACAGACCGCCCGGGGTCGTCCGGTGGCCGACGAGCCGCAGCCCGGCCGGGGCACCGCCGTCCGGGAACAGGCGGCGGCCCCGGCCCACCACGACCGGGGCGATCACCAGGCGCAGGGTGTCGACCAGCCCGGCGGCCAGCAGGGACTGGGCCAGCCGGGCACTGCCGTGGATCTGCAGTTCCCGGCCGGGCAGCCGCTTCACCTCGGCGACCCGGGCGGGGACGTCCCCGGACAGGACGGTGACCGGATTCCACGCGGCCCCGGTCGGGCTGTGGGAGGCCACGTACTTCGGCAGGCCGTTCATGAGGGCGGCGAAGGGGTGCTCGGGCATCCTCGGCCAGTCCCGTGCGAAGTTCTCGTACGTACGGCGGCCGAGGAGCAGTGCGTCCGCCTCGCCGAGCCAGGTGCCGGCCAGCCGCTCGAACTCCTCGTCCAGATGCGGGACGAACCAGCCGCCCCGGGTGAAGCCGTCGCTGGTGTCCTCGTCCGGGGAGCCGGGCCCCTGGGAGACACCGTCGAGCGTCAGGAACTCCTGCACGACCAGCTTCATCTCACGTCCCGTGTCAGAGTTTCACCCGTGCCGCGATCGGCAGGTGGTCGCTTTCGGTCCGCTCCAGCGTCCAGGACGACATCGGTTCGATGTCCCGCACCAGGATCTGGTCGATCCGGGCCATCGGGAACGAGGCCGGCCAGCTGAAGCCGAAGCCGTCGCCCGCGGCACCCTGGGTGGAGCGCAGCTGGGAGGTGACCGCGTTGAGCGCGCGGTCGTTCATCGTGCCGTTGAGGTCGCCGAGGACGATCACCCGGTCGAGGCGTTCGTCGGCGATGGCCTCGCCGAGGGCGTCGGCGCTGTCGTCGCGCTGGTTGGCGGTGAACCCGGCGTGCAGCTTGACGCGCACCGACGGCAGGTGGGCCACGTAGACGGCGATCTCGCCCTTCGGGGTGGCCACCGTGGAGCGCATCGCCCGGGTCCAGCCCATCTTGATGTCGACCGGCCGGGTGGCGCGCAGCGGGTACTTGCTCCAGAGGCCGACGGTGCCCTGGACCGAGTGGTGCGGGTAGCGGTCGGCGAGGGCCGCCTCGTACGTGGCGACCTTGCCGGTGGGCAGTTCCTCCAGGGCGATGACGTCGGCGCCGGAGGCGGCGACCTTGCGGGCGGTGCCCGCGGGGTCGGCGTTGTCGGCGTTGACGTTGTGGGTGGCGACGGTGAGGTCGCCACCGCTGCCGGATTTGTCGGTGAGCAGTCCGCCGAAGGCGTTGAACCAGACGACGGCCGGCAGCAGCAGGGCGACCAGGGCGGTCGCCGAGCGGCGTACCAGGGCCAGGATCAGCAGCAGCGGGACGAAGAGCCCGAACCACGGCAGGAAGGTCTCGGAGAGGCTGCCCAGGTTGCCGATGGCGTTGGGGATTCTGGCGTGGAAGGCCAGCACGAAGGTGAGGAGGACCGAGCAGCAGGCGAGGACGATGCCGCGCCGCCAGATGCCGGGGTCGCGGCCCAGTCTTCCGCGCAGGTCCCGGAGGCGGGAGCCGGGCCCGGCGGGTTCCGGTTCCGTGCGGTCGTTCCCGGTGTCCGCTCCGTACGCCTGCACCATCGCTGTCCTCACTGCTGCTCTGCCGTGCATGTCGCCGCAGCTTCGACCCTAGGCGATGAGCGGCGTGTTTCCCGCCGTCGGCGACGGCTGTACTGCCACCAGGACGAACGGCGGGGTCCGGCGGGTTCCGGCGGGGCCGGGTCCGGCGGGGCTTGTGACAGAACCCGCACAATCAGGCCATTTAGCTTCCGGTTCGGGCGCGTCAGCGGTGGCCGGCGCGGGGTGCGAGCCCTTCCACCAGGGTCCGGACGATGCGGTCGGCGAGGTCCTCCGGCAGCGGCGCGTCGGGGCGGTGGACGGTGCGTACGAGCATGGGCCCGAGGAACAGGTCGTCCATCAGCTCGACGTCCAGGTCCGCGCGGAGTTCGCCCGCGTCGACCGCGCGCCGGACGGCGGCCAGCATGGCGGCGCGGCGGGGGCCGATGACATTGCGGTGGTACTCGTCCCACAGCCTGGGGTGGCTCTTCATCTGCGCGAAGACGTTGTGCAGCAGGGCCGAGGAGCGCTCGGCCTGGCCGCGCCTGCGGATCGATTCGAGCAGCAGGCGCAGGTCGGCGAGGCCCTCGGTGCCGGAGACGACGGGTTCCGGTGGCTCGATGTCGCGCAGGACGTCGACGAAGAGTTCCTCCTTGCCGCTCCACCGCCGGTAGATCGTCGCCTTGCCGACCCCGGCGGTGCGGGCTATCCGCTCGATGGACAGGGTGCCCAGCGGCTCGCCCGCCTCCAGCAGCCCGGCGACGGCGTCCAGGATGGCCCGCTCGGCGGCCGCGCTGCGGGGGCGGCCGCGCCGCGGTTCCGGCCCCGCCTCCGCCGCCGCGGCCCGGTCCCGGTCCTGCTTCTCTGCCCGTACGCGCACGTCGTTCCGCCTTTCACTGCACCGTCCGGCCGCCGGGCCGATTGTCGCCGACGGTGGCGGCGGTGCCGTCGGCCGCCTCCGGTCCGGGTGCCGCGGCCGGCCTGCCGGGCAGGAAGAGGGCAACCACCAGGGCGCCCAGCAGGGCCACGGCGGCCGATCCGGCGGCGGTGACGTGCATGGCCTTCAGGAAAGCGTCGTTGGCCGAGGCGATCAGCGGCGCACCCGCCGGGCCCATCCGGTCCGCGATGCCGAGGGTCGCCTCGATCGACTCCCCCGCCGCCTGCCGCGTACCGGCCGGGACCGCCCCGAGGTGCCCCTCGATGCCGCGCCGGTAGACGGTGGAGAGCACCGAGCCGAGCACGGCGACCCCGAGCGCCCCGCCGACCTGCCGGAAGGTGTTGTTCACGGCCGAGCCTGAACCGGCCTTCTCCCGGGGCAGCGACTGCATCACCGCGACGGTGACCGGGGTCATCACATGGGCCATGCCCGTGCCCTGGACGAAGAAGAGCAGGCACAGCACCCAGACCGGTGTGGTGGCGTCGAACAGCATGAACGACGACAGCCCCACCGCGACCAGCAGCATGCCCGCGGTGCAGGTGGCGCGGACGCCGAAGCGGTCGACGAACAGCCTGGCCCGGGGGGCGAAGATCATCTGGGAGGCGGCCAGCGGCAGCAGCATCAGCCCGGACTGGAGCGCGCTCCAGCCACGGACGCTCTGCATGTAGAAGGCGGAGAAGAAGGTCACGCCCAACAGCGCGAAGAACACCAGCGCTATGGCGGCGACGGCCGCGGCGAACGACGGCTCCCGGAAGTACCCGATGTCGATGGCGGGGTGGCTGCTGCGCTTCTCGTGCCAGACGAACCCGGCGAGCACGGCGAGGCCGCCGATGCTCGACGCCAGCACCACCGGGTCGGTGAAGTCGGCGAGCTGGCCGCCGCGGATGATGCCGTACACCAGCAGCACCAGGCCCAGGATGGAGAGCAGTACGCCGAGCGGGTCGGTCCGGCCCGGGTTCGGGTCCCTGGAGTCCGGCACCAGCAGCATCATCGCGATCAGCGCCACGATCACCACGGGTACGTTGACCAGGAAGATCGAGCCCCACCAGAAGTGTTCGAGCAGCAGCCCGCCGGTGATGGGGCCGACCGCGATGGCCACACCGACGCTGCCCGCCCATATCCCGATGGCCCGGGGCTGTTCCTCGCGCTCGAAGACGTTCATCAGGACGGCGAGGGTGGCGGGCATCACGAACGCGGCGCCGAACCCCATCACGGCGCGCCAGGTGATCAGCTGCGCGGGCGAGCCGGACATGGCGGCCAGCGCGGAGCCGGTGCCGAACAGCAGGATGCCGAAGAGCAGCACCTTCTTGCGGCCGATGCGGTCGCCGAGCAGGCCCGCGGTGAACAGGAGACCGGCGAAGACCAGCGTGTAGGCGTTGATCGCCCACTCCAGCTGGCTCTGGGTGGCGCCGAGGCCCGTGGGCGCGGGGCTCGCGATGGTCTTGACCGCGACGTTCAGGATCGAGTTGTCCAGGACGACGATGAGCAGGCTGAACATCAGGACGACGAGGATCGCCCAGCGGCGGCGGTGGACCGCCTCCGGGATGCGGGGCGCGGCGGCGGCGCGGGCACCTGGCGGTATCGACATGACAGGAGCCTAGCCGATTTCGATACGAGACCGTCTCGTATTGGAAAGGCGGCGGAATTCCCGCCCCCGTGCCCCGGGGACCGGTCCGTGCGGACCCACTTCCCGCGGAGCGGCACGGGATGCCACCATGGAGGCGATCCGGGGACGCCGTCAGGGCGCCTCGAGATGACGAAGGAGCCGTTGGCCATGTCGCTTCAGGCTGCGCAGAATCAGTCCGTACCCTCTCCCGCGGGAGCCCCCGCCGACAGCAGCAAGGCGCTGTACGGAGGCAAGAGCACCCGCCGTATCTCCGTCCACGACATCGCCGCCGCCACCGGGCGCGGCGAGAAGTGGCCGATGCTCACCGCCTACGACGCGATGACCGCGTCCGTCTTCGACGAGGCCGGTATCCCGGTCATGCTCGTCGGCGACTCCATGGGCAACTGCCATCTCGGTTACGAGACCACCGTGCCGGTCACGATGGACGAGATCGCGATCCTCTCGGCCGCCGTCGTCCGGGGTACCCGGCGTGCCCTGATCGTCGCGGACCTGCCCTTCGGGGCGTACCAGGAGGGCCCCGTCCAGGCCCTGCGCAACGCCACCCGGCTGGTCAAGGAGTCCGGGGTCGGCGCGGTCAAGCTGGAGGGCGGCGAACGGAGCCACGAGCAGATCCGGCTGCTGGTCGAGGCGGGCATCCCGGTGATGGCCCACATCGGCCTGACCCCGCAGTCCGTCAACGCGATGGGCTACCGGGTGCAGGGCCGCGGCGAGGAGGCCGCCCAGCAGATGCTGCGGGACGCGAAGGCGGTGCAGGACGCGGGGGCGTTCGCCGTCGTGCTGGAGCTCGTACCGGCCGAGCTGGCCGCCGAGGTCACCCGCACCCTGCACATCCCGACCGTGGGCATCGGCGCGGGTCCGGACACGGACGCGCAGGTGCTGGTCTACACCGACATGGTCGGGCTGACCGGCGGCAAGGTGCCGCGCTTCACCAAGCAGTACGCGAACCTGCGCAAGGTGCTGGGCGACGCGGCGAAGGAGTTCGCCGAGGAGGTCGTGGGCGGCGCGTTCCCGGCCGCGGAGCACACCTTCCACTAGGGCCCCGGCCCGGGCCCCGTCAGGGGGCCACGAGAACCACTGCCCGCACCACCGACAGCCCGCCGACATCCCCCATCGGCGGGCTGTCGGCCCGCTGTCGGTGAGCTGTCGGTGGCGGCTGGTCCCATGGTCGGCATGACGCGAATCGACAAGAACCCCAAGAGCGGCACGAACGCCGTGGAGGTCCGGGGTCTGGTCAAGCACTACGGCTCGACCAAGGCTCTGGACGGTGTGGACCTCGATGTCCGCGAAGGCACCGTGCTCGGTGTCCTCGGCCCCAACGGAGCGGGCAAGACCACCCTCGTACGCTGCCTGTCCACGCTGATCGTCCCCGACGCCGGGCACGCCGTCGTGGCGGGCTACGACGTGGTGAAGCAGCCCCGGCAGCTGCGCCGGACCATCGGCCTGACCGGGCAGTACGCCTCGGTCGACGAGAAGCTCTCCGGCTGGGAGAACCTCTACATGATCGGGCGGCTGCTCGATCTGTCCCGCAAGGACGCGCGGGCCCGCGCCGACGAGCTGCTGGAGCGCTTCTCGCTCACCGACGCGGCCAGGAAGGCCGCCATGGACTACTCGGGCGGCATGCGGCGGCGGCTCGACCTGGCCGCCTCGATGATCGGCAACCCGGCCGTCCTCTACCTGGACGAGCCGACGACCGGCCTGGACCCGCGGACCCGCAACGAGGTCTGGGACGAGGTGCAGCGGATGGTCGCGGAAGGCGCGACCGTGCTGCTGACCACGCAGTACATGGAGGAGGCCGAGCAGCTCGCCAACGAGCTGACGGTCATCGACAAGGGAAAGATCATCGCCCGTGGCGGGGTCGACGAGCTGAAGGCGAAGGTCGGCGGCCGCACCCTCCAGATCCGTCCCTCGGACCCGGCGCAGCTGCCCGCGATGGCGCAGGCGATCCGGGGGGCCTCGCTCGACGGGGTCGCGGGCGCGCAGGCCGTCCCGGACGAGGGGCTGCTGTACGTACCGATCCTCAGCGACGAGCAGCTGACCGCCGTCATCGGGCTGCTCGGCACCCGGGGCTTCCAGCTGGCGCACGTCGCCACCGCGCTGCCCAGCCTGGACGAGGTGTTCCTGGCCATCACCGGCGAGAAGTCCTCTTCCGCCGCCGACACGATCCCCGAGGAGGTCGCGGCATGAGCACGGCGACTCTGACCCCCACGCCCGCGTCCACCGGTTCCGCCCGGCCCAGGGAGGTCCGTGACGAGGGCCGGATCGGGCTGCGGAGCAATCTGCGCCACATCGGGGCGCTGGTGCGGCGCAATCTGCTCCAGATCAAGAAGGATCCGGAGTCGATGTTCGACGCGCTCCTGATGCCGGTCATCTTCACGCTGCTGTTCGTGTACGTCTTCGGCGGCTCGGTGGGCAGCAGCATGGGCGGCGGACGGCAGGAGTACCTGAACTACCTGATCCCCGGTCTGATGGCGATGATGGGCATGAACATCGCCATGGCGGTCGGCACCGGGGTGAACGACGACTTCCGCAAGGGGGTCATGGACCGGTTCCGGACGATGCCGATAGCCCGTTCCTCGGTGCTCATCGCGAAGATCGTGGTCGAGCTGGGCCGGATGATGGTCGCCACGCTCATCCTGCTGGCCATGGGCTTCGCCCTCGGCATGGAGCTGCAGCAGTCGGTGCTCGGGCTGATCGGGGCGATCGCGCTGTCGGCCGCCTTCGGTGCCGCCATCATGTGGATCTTCATCCTGCTCGGGCTGACCATGAAGACGTCCCAGGCCGTCCAGGGCATGGGGATGCTGGTGCTGATGCCGCTCCAGTTCGGTTCCTCGATCTTCGCCCCGACGCAGACGATGCCGGGCTGGCTGCGGTCGTTCACCGAGTACAACCCGCTGTCCAACCTGGCCGACGCGGCGCGCGGGCTGATGATGGGCGGCCCGGTCGCCCACTCGGTCCTGGTGACGCTCGGCTGGACCGTGGTGCTCACCGCGGTGATCGCGCCGCTGGCGGTCTCCAAGTTCCGCAAGAAGTCCTGACGCGAGAGGTCCTGACGCGGGAAGCACCGGCGCGGGACATGCCGGGCGCGGGAAGCGCCGGGCGCGGGACCGGACCGGCCACGGTTCAGTCGCGGTACGGCTCCACCAGGGCGGTGGCCTCCTCCAGGGAGAGGCTGCCGCCCTCGGCGTATGCGCGCTCGTAGGCGTCCGGGCCGAGTACGGCGCGGGCCAGCGCCTCCGCCCGCTCCCGGTCCTGCCGCTCCATCGAGGTCGGCACGTGGCCCCGGGGCAGCAGCTCCTGGCCGGCGCCCAGCAGCCGGGCCGCCGTCGCCGCCCGGGCCTCGCCGCCGAGACCCGCCAGCGAGCGGGCGAGGGTCACCAGGTGGATGACGGTCATCTGGGGAGCCATCAGCTGCGACAGCTGGTCGCCCGAGCGGTCCAGTGCGACCAGGGCGCGGGGCAGTGCGCGGGCGTACTGCCCGTCCTGGTTGTCCAGCCAGGCCCCGACCCCTATCACGACGCCCTCGAAGATGGCCATGGTCTCGGTGTGGAACTCCCGGCTCAGCTCGGCCAGTTGCTCGCGCGCCCCGTCGGTGCGCCCGCTGCGGCCCAGCCACATGGCCAGGTGGAGCCGGGCGAAGGACATCGCCTCGTGGCCCTCCTCGAGCACCTCGCGCAGGATCGCCTCGCCCTCGGCACCGCGCCCCATCTCGGTGACCACGGCGGCGTAGCGGGTGCGCAGGACGGCCACCTGGGTCTGGGCGCCCAGCCGCTGGGCGTAGTCGATGGCGGCCGCGTAGTCCTCGGCGGCGCGGGCGTACTCCCCGTGCCGTTCGTTGGCCTCGCCGCGCGCCGAGAGCGCCTCGGCCGCGCCCCAGCCGTCGCCGATGCGGCTGAAGAGCTCCAGGCTCTCGTCGGCGTCGCCCCGGGCCTCGCCGGACCACTCGGGCCGGTTGGCCAGGACGTTGGCCCGCATCTGGAGGGCCGCGGCGAGCTCCCACTCGTAGCCGTACGCCCGGCAGGCGTCGACCCAGGCGTCCAGCAGTTCGCGCAGCTTGCCGGTCTCGCCGACGAGCATCACCGCGAAGAACCAGAGCGAGGCCGGGCCGCGGCAGGTCTGCGGCTGGCCGGGGCGGTAGGTGTCCGCGATGACCCGCAGCCGGGCCATGCCCTTCTCGTCGGTCCACCGCTCCATGGCGTGCTCCATGCTGACCAGCCGGAGCATGGCGTTCTGGCGCCGGGCCTCCTGGAGCAGTTCGGGCCGCATCGGCGGCGGGGCGTCGATGCAGCGTTCGGTGAGGGAGGGGGCGGGTTCGGCGGGTCCGGCGAAGGGGTCGGGGCCCAGCGCGGCGACCGCGTCGGTCCACTGGAGGGCCTCGGTCCGCAGGTCGCGCATCTGCCAGTACCAGCAGAGCGAGAGCACCATGCTGAGCGCCTCCTGCTCGTCGCCGGCGGCGACGGCGTGGCGCAGCGCGGTGCGGATGTTCTCGTACTCGCGCTGGAGGAGCGCGATCGCCTCCCGCTGGCCGGGGCCGCGCAGCGCGGGGTCGGTGGTACGGGCCAGCTCACGGTAGAACACCTGGTGGCGCCGGACCACGGGGGTCCGCTCGGCGGCTTCGTCGAGGCGTTCGGCGGCGTACTCGCCGACGGTCTCCAGCAGCCGGTAGCGCATCTCGCCGTCCTCCGCGGGGGCGGCGACGACCAGTGATTTGTCGACGAGCGAGCCGAGCAGCGCGGCGATCTCCGGTTCCTGGGCCGGGCCGTCCGCGCAGACCGCCTCGGCGGCGGTCAGGGTGCAGCCGCCCGCGAAGACGGAGAGGCGGCGCAGCACGGCGCGTTCGGGCCCGTCGAGGAGGTCCCAGGACCAGTCGACGACGGCGCGCAGGGTCTGCTGGCGGGGCAGCACGGTACGGGCCCCGCTGGTGAGGAGGCGGAAGCGGTCGTCGAGCCGGTCGGCGATCTGGCGCGGGGTGAGCATCCGCAGGCGGGCGGCGGCGAGTTCGATGGCGAGCGGCATGCCGTCGAGGCGGCGGCAGATCTCCGTCGCGGCGGCCGCGGTCTCCGCGTCGGCGTCGGTGCGGAAGCCGGGGCGGGCGGCGGCGCCGCGTTCGGCGAACAGGCGGAGCGCCATCGGGTCGGGCAGCGATTCGACGGGGCGGACGAACTCGCCGGGCACGCCGAGCGGTTCGCGGCTGGTCGCGAGCACGGTGAGGTGCGGGCAGCGGGCGAGGAGGTGGTCGGCGAGGTCGGCGGCGGCCGCGATCAGGTGCTCGCAGTTGTCCAGGAGCAGCAGCATGCGGCGCCGGGAGCAGTGCTCGGTGAGCCGGGCCAGCGCGTCGCCCGCGTTGCCCTCGGCGGCCCTGAACTCCCCGGCACCGGCACCGCGCAGCACGGTCTCGCGGGCGCCGAGCGCGGTCAGTACCGCCTCCGGGACGGCCTCGGGGTCGTCGACGGGGGCGAGTTCGGCCAGCCAGACACCGTCGGGCCAGGCGGACGCGACGGATTCGGCGGCCTCCTGGGAGAGCCGGGTCTTGCCCGCGCCGCCGGGGCCCAGGAGGGTGACGAGCCGGGCGTGCGCCAGGTCCTCGTGCAGCGCCTCGATCTCCTCCTGCCGTCCGACGAAGCTGGTGAGCCGGGCCCGGAGATTGCCCTGCGGCACGACGGGAGCGAGGGCGGGAACAGGCGCGGGGGCGGGTGGCGCGGCCGGCGGCGCGGGGTCCTGGCGGAGCAGTTCGGTGTGCAGGGCGCGCAGTTCGGGGCCGGGGTCGGTGCCGAGGCGGTCGGCGAGCCCGGTGCGTACGTCCTCGTAGGCGGCCAGGGCCTGGGCGGTGCGGCCCGCGTCGCGCAGGGCCCGCAGCCGCAGCGCCTGGAGGGGTTCGTCGATCGGGTGCTCGGCGCACAGGGCGGCCAGCTCGGGCAGGGCGTCGTCGGCGCGGCCGAGCGCGAGGAGGGCGCGCAGCCGGGCGCGGCGGGCGTCCAGACGGCGGGCCTCCCAGCGGGCGGCGGCGCCGGCGCGGTCGGGCAGATCGGCGAGGGCTGGGCCGGTCCACAGGGCGAGGGCCTGGTCGAGCAGGGCCCGGGCGCCCGCCGCGTCGCCCCGCTCCAGGGCCCGGACGCCCTCCCCGGCGAGCCGCTCGAAGCGGTGCAGGTCGACCGCGTCCGGCTCGGCGGCCAGCCGGTAGCCGCTGTTCACGGAGGCGACCGCGTCATGGCCGACGGCTCGCCGGAGCCGGCCGACGAGCGCCTGGAGCGCCCCCACCGCGTCGGCGGGCGGCTCGCCGTCCCACACCTCGTCGACGAGGACGGCGGCGGGGACGGTGCGGCCGGGGCGCAGCGCGAGGACCGTGAGCAGGGCACGCAGCCTGGCTCCGCCGAGGGTGACGGGCGTGCCGTCGTCGTGGAGTGCCCGGGTCGTTCCGAGAATGCAATAGCGCACCGGCCTATTCTCCGTGACCGGAAGCGGGACGGGCACACCCGGCCGAGGGATCCCCCGTACGTGGCACGCGGGACGGGCCGGGCGGGCTCGGCACGCCCGGTGTGTTCGCCGTACACCCGTCCTGTGTGTTCGTCATACCCCCACCTTTTCCGGAAGTGCCGCCCGGCCGCGAGACGTTTATGGCGTGTCGGCGGTACGGTCGCCGTCCGGTCCCCGCCCCGGCCCGCCGGTCCGCCCCTCCCCCAGGAGTCGCCGATGCCCACCGCAGCAGCCCGCAGCGACCGGCGGATCAGCCCGGTCTTCCTCGGGATCGCCGCCGTGACGGCGGTGGCCGGCTGGGCGGTGTGGGCCGGTGCCGGGTATCCGTACGGGCTCGCGGTCTTCGTCTTCGTCACGGGCGCGTGGATCGTCTCGCTCTGTCTGCACGAGTACGCGCACGCCCGGACCGCGCTGCACAGCGGGGACGTCTCGGTGGCCGCCAAGGGCTACCTCAGCCTCAATCCGCTCGCCTACACGCACGCCCTGCTCAGCATCGTGCTGCCGGTGCTGTTCGTGATCATGGGGGGTATCGGGCTGCCCGGCGGGGCCGTCTTCATCGAGCGGGGCCGTATCCACGGGCGGTGGAAGCACAGCCTGGTCTCCGTGGCGGGGCCGCTGACCAACGTGCTGTTCGCGCTGGTGTGCACGGCGCCGTTCTGGCTGGACGCGCTGAGCGGTGTGCCCGGGGAGTTCCGGTACGCGCTGGCCTTCCTGGCCCTGCTCCAGGTCACCGCGGCGATCCTGAACCTGCTGCCGGTGCCCGGCCTGGACGGCTACGGGGTGATCGAGCCCTGGCTGCCGTACGGGGTGCGGCGCGCGGTGGCGCCGTACGCGCTGTACGGGCTGCTCGTGGTGTTCGGCGTGCTGTGGATCCCGGGGATCAACCAGGCGTTCTTCGACGCCGTCCGGGGTCTGCTGGAATCGCTCGGCGTGCACGGCCTGGACACGGAGTGCGGCCGGGCCGCCTACCGCTTCTGGGAGCACTGGAACGCGGAGTACCCGGCCTGCCTGGCCGGCCGCTGACCAGCGCCGCACGGGCGTCTCACCCGGAGGTACGCGCGCGCCCCCTGCGCAGGTAGAACCACGCCATGTTGGACGAGAGTCCGGCCAGCAGCACCCAGACGATTCCGAGCATGCTGCCCTGGACGAACGAGATCACGGCCGCGACGACCGCCAGGACGCAGACGGCGATGGCGTAGAGAGCGAGTCGGGGCATGGGAAAGGCTCCTGTCGGGGGTGGTGCTCGGTCCCGTCCAGTGTCCCCCATGCCCCTTTCCGCTCACCGGAGGGTGGGGTCCGACGCGGCGGGACCGGCTCAGACGTCGGTGGTGCGCAGTCCGGCGTGCGCCTTGTAGCGGCGGTTGACCGAGATCAGGTTGGCGACCAGCGACTCGACCTGGTGCGCGTTGCGCAGCCGCCCGGCGAAGACGCCCCGCATGCCGGGGATCCGGCCGGCCAGCGCCTGGACGGTGTCGGTGTCGGCGCGGGCCTCGCCCAGGACCATCACGTCGGTGTCGATCTCCTCGACCGACCAGTCCTGGAGCAGCACCGCGGACAGGTGGTGGAAGGCGGCGGTGACCCGGGACCCCGGCAGCAGGGCGGCGGCCTGCTCGGCGGCGCTGCCCTCCTCGGGCTTCAGCGCGTAGGCGCCCTTCTTGTCGAAACCGAGCGGGTTGACGCAGTCGACGACGAGCTTGCCCTCGAGCTCCTCGCGCAGCGACTCCAGCGTCTTCGCGTGGCCGTCCCACGGCACGGCGACGATCACGATGTCGCTGCGGCGGGCGCACTCCGCGTTGTCCGCGCCCTCGACGCCGTGGCCGATCTCCTCGGCTGCGGTCCGCGCGCGGTCGGCGGCCCGGGAGCCGATGATCACCCGCTGCCCGGCCCGGGCGAGCCGGTAGGCGAGGCCGCTGCCCTGGGGGCCGGTGCCGCCGAGCACCCCGACGGTCAGCCCGGAGACGTCGGGGAGGTCCCAGGGGTCTTTGGCGGGCGGCTTGGCCGCCTGGTCATTGCTCTTCGTAGTCATGGCTCCGACACTACTGCCCGCCACTTGAGCGGACCCGCTGTCACCCCTTGTCCCCCGTTCGGCTGTGCGCGAGGCCGTTCGCCGGTGCCGGGCGGGGGTGCTGGGGCATGATGCCGGGCCATGGATGCCGTACGCGTCGCCCTGCTCCGTGAAGTGCTCGCCGGGACCGAGTGGCCGACCGCGACCCGCCGGTTCGCCGGGGCCCTGCGGTCCTCGGTCGTCCCGCACGGCGGCGGTCTGCTGCTGGTGGGGACGGCGGCGTACGAGCCGTGGCACCTGGCGGCCCATCTGGCCGACGAGTCCACCTGGTCCGGGCTGCCGGAGCTGGCCCCCGTCCTGGTGCGCCACCGGGTGAAGCCGGGCGGCCCCGCGCATCTGGCCGTCGGCCTGGGCCGGATCGAGACGGCCGGACGGGGCGAGACACTGCTGCTGGTGGCCCCCGAGCGGCCCGGGGCCGGGCTGCTGGAGCGGGTGCACGACGCGCGGCGTGCCGGGGCCACGGTGCTCTCGCTGAACGACGGCGACCCGGAGGTGCTCGGGCTCGCCCACGAGACGCTGACGGTGACCGACGCCGACGACGTCGACCTGGACACCGTGCAGCATCTGGTGAGCGCGGCGGCCGGGGAGAACAGCGCCCCCGCGCCGCGCGGCCGTCGCGGCGGCCTGCGGGACCGGCTGTCCCGGCTCGCCGACCAGCTGACGGCACCCCCGCCCGCCCGCTGGTGAGGGCGGGGGCCGTCGCGGAAAAACCCGTTGCGACGGCACCGACGGGCTCGGAACATGGCCCTCCGTGACTTCCGCTCCCTCCCCGGCCGCCCGGCTGGCCGCGCTGCTGCCCGACCTCTCGCCCCTGCGTTCCTCCGCCGACTTCCGGCTGCTGTGGGTACAGGGCCTGGTGACGTACTTCGGCAGCTTCATGGCGTTGATCGCGCTGCCGCTCCAGATCAAGGAGCTGACGGGTTCACCGCTGGCCGTCGGGGCGATGGGCGCGGTCGAGCTGGTGCCACTGGTGGTCTTCGGCCTGTACGGCGGGGCGCTCGCCGACGCGGTGGACCGCCGCAAGGTGATCCTGGCCACCGAGGCGGGGCTGGGGGTGCTCGCCCTGGTCCTCCTGGTCAACGCGGCGCTGCCGGACCCGATGCTCTGGCCGCTGTACGTGGTCGCGGCCGGGGTCTCCGCGCTCTCCGGGCTCCAGCGGCCCGCGCTGGACTCCCTGATGGCCCGGATCGTGCCGCACGAGCAGCAGACCGCGGCCGCCGCGCTGAACTCGCTGCGCTGGCAGTTCGGCGCGATCACCGGCCCGGCGGTGGCGGGGGTGGTGGTCTCCTACGCCGGTCACGCCACCGCGTACACGGTCACGGTGGCCACCTTCGCCGCCTCCGTCCTGCTGTGCCTGCGCCTGACGCCCGCGCCGCCCGTCCGGGAGAACACGAAGCCGTCGCTGCGCGGCATCGTGGAGGGCGCCCGGTACGCCTGCAGCAGGCCGGTGCTGCTGGGGACGTACGCGGTCGACATGGCGGCGATGTTCTTCGCCTTCCCCAACGCGATCTTCCCGTTCCTGGCGGACGAGCTGGACGCCGACTGGTCGCTGGGCCTGATGTACGCCGCGGGCTCGATCGGGTCGCTGGTGCTGGGCCTGACCAGCGGCTGGACCTCGCGGGTGCGGCGGCACGGGCTGTTCGTGGTGTTCGGGGCCGCCGTCTGGGGGCTGGCGATCGCCGGGGCCGGGTGGTTCGGCAACGTGTGGCTGGTTCTGGTCTGCCTGGCGGTGGCGGGCGCGGGCGACATGCTCAGCGGCCTGGGCCGCTCCACGATCTGGAACCAGACCATCCCGGAGGAGCTGCGGGGGCGGCTGGCGGGCATCGAGGTGCTCTCGTACAGCGTCGGCCCGCAGCTGGGCCAGGTGCGGGCCGGTGCGATGGCGGGCTGGACGGGGACCAGGGCGGCGGTCTGGAGCGGCGGCGCGGCCTGTGTGGCCTCCGTCGCGCTGCTCGCCGCCGTGCTCCCCAAGCTGCTCACCTACGACTCCGCGACGGACGAGGACGCGCTGCGCGGGCGGCGGGCCAAGGAGGCCGGGACCGGCACGCCGGAAGCGGCGGTCCCGGCCCCGGAGGCCGGTCTCTCCGAGGCGTGAGGCCCCGCCCCGGGGCGTGAGGCCCCGCCGCTCACCCCTCCCGGTCGGGCGGGGTGTCCGCGTCCCGGTCGTGCCACTTGGGGTCGTTCTCCCACTCCAGGTTGCGTTCCCGGGCGGTGTCCATGGCGTGCTGGGCCTCCTCGCGGGAGGTGTACGGTCCGAACCGGTCCTTGGCCGGGCACTCGGGGCCCTCCTCGACCTTGTGGTGCTCCAGGCAGTAGTACCACTCGCCCGGTTTGCCCACCGTGCGCTTCTTGAACAGGGCCATCAGCGGCTCCTTCCCTCGGGGCCATGCTGCCCCAAGCGGGCTGGATAGACTCGCCGACATGTCTGGCCAGTCGCTGCTCGCACCCGGGGAGATCTCTCCCATCCGCACCGTGCCCGGAAAGATCCGGCGCCCCGAATACGTGGGCAAGCCGGCCCCCACCCCGTACACCGGCCCGGAGGTCCAGGACGCCGACACCGTCGAGCGCATGCGGATCGCCGGACGGATCGCCGCGCAGGCGATGGCGGAGGCCGCGAAACACATCGTCCCGGGCGTCACCACGGACGAACTCGACCGGGTCGCCCATGAGTTCATGTGCGACCACGGCGCATACCCCTCGACACTCGGCTACCGCGGCTTCCCCAAGTCGCTGTGCACCTCGCTCAACGAGGTGATCTGCCACGGCATCCCGGACTCCACGGTGCTGCGCGACGGCGACATCGTGAACCTCGACGTGACGGCGTACATCCACGGTGTGCACGGCGACAACAACGCCACGTATCTCTGCGGCGAGGTGGACGAGGAGTCCCGGCTGCTCGTGGAGCGCACCCGGGAGTCGCTGAACCGGGCGATCAAGGCGGTCCGGCCGGGCCGCCAGATCAACGTCATCGGGCGGGTCATCGAGTCGTACGCCAAGCGCTTCGGCTACGGGGTGGTGCGGGACTTCACCGGGCACGGGATCAATTCCTCGTTCCACTCCGGCCTGATCGTCCCGCACTACGACAGCCCGCAGGCGACCACCGTGATGAAGCCCGGGATGACGTTCACCATCGAGCCGATGCTCACGCTGGGCAGCCACGACTACGACATGTGGGACGACGGCTGGACGGTGGTGACGAAGGACCGCCGGCGCACCGCGCAGTTCGAGCACACCCTGGTGGTGACGGAGACGGGCGCCGAGATCCTGACGCTCCCGTAACCGGATTCCCCCACCGAAGCGGCCGCCCCGAGGGCGGCCGCTTTCGCGTGTGTGCGGCGCGTTCTTGCCGACGGACTGTCGGTAATTTTACCGACAGCCCGTCGGCAAGCTGTTGACTTAGGTAAGCCTAAGTAGCAGGATCGGGGGTAGTCGACAGCTTCCGCCGCGATGGGCGGGAGCTGGCGCTCTGTCCGAATTCCACCGGACGTACTTCCCCAGGACGTACCGTCCCCGCCGCCCGGAGGCCCGCCTTGGACGCAACCGCCGCCACTCCCTTCTCGACGCTCATCCGCACCGCGTCGCACCAGCAGCACACCGAGGCGGAGTCCTCGGCCTTCATGGGCGACCTGCTGGGCGGACGGCTCGGAATGGACGCGTACACCCGCTACACCGAGCAGCTGTGGTTCGTGTACCGGGCGCTGGAGGAGGGGGCGCGGGAGCTGGCGGACGACCCGGTCGCCGGCCCCTTCATCCGCCCCGAGCTGATGCGCACCGCCGAGCTGGAGCGGGACCTGGCCCACCTGCGCGGGGCCGGCTGGCGCGAGGGGCTGGAGCCGCTGCCCGCGACGGCCGCGTACGCCGGGCGGGTCGCCGAGTGCGCCCGCGACTGGCCGGCCGGCTATGTCGCCCACCACTACACCCGCTACCTCGGCGACCTCTCCGGCGGCCAGATCATCCGCGACCGGGCGGAGCGGACCTGGGGCTTTGCGCGCAAGGGCGACGGGGTGCGGTTCTACGTCTTCGAGGGCATATCGAATCCCGCCTCCTTCAAGCGGGACTACCGCGAGCTGCTGGACGCGGTGGAGGTGGACGACCTGGAGAAGCAGCGGATCGTCGACGAGTGCAGGCGGGCGTTCGCGCTGAACACCGCGGTGTTCCGGGCGCTGGGCGAGGAGTTCCCGCTCAGCGCGTAGCGCCGGGCGCGCGGATCGGGAGGGGCGGGGCCGGTGAGCACAC